>JAHEBE010000381.1 GCA_024642365.1 Algoriphagus sp. | reverse complement strand
GTGGTTTTTGCCATCCCCGCTTCTGTACACAATTGTCCAAAAAGGGCCGCCTGCTGATCTCCAGCGATTCCTGCGATTGGAATTTTGACACTGAGCACATCTCCAGCAGTCTGGCAATAGACTTCCGAACAAGTTTTGACTTCCGGCAGCATGCTTTTAGGAACTTGAAAAATCTCCAATAATTCTTCATCCCATTCCTGGCTGTGGATATTAAACAGCATAGTTCGGCTGGCATTGGTGATGTCGGTCAAGTGATTTTTTCCTCCGGTAAGCTTCCATACCAGCCAGCTATCCACAGTACCAAAGGCTAGCTCTCCTGCTTCGGCTTTAGCACGTGCGCCTTCCACATTTTCAAGAATCCACCTGATTTTGGTCGCAGAAAAGTAAGCATCAATGATTAATCCCGTTTTGGAAGCGATCAACTCCGCTAGGCCCTTTTCCTTCAGACTATCGCAGAATGCTGCTGTCCGACGGTCCTGCCAAACAATAGCCTGGTGCAACGCTTCGCCTGTTTTTCGATCCCAGACGATGGTAGTTTCCCGCTGGTTGGTGATTCCGATTGCAGCGATTTGATCTGCCCGGATACTTTTATTGACCAAAGCTTCGATCATCACGGAGGATTGGGAAGTCCAGATTTCTTCCGGATCGTGCTCTACCCAGCCTTGTTTTGGAAAATACTGTTTGAATTCCTTTTGGGCTGTAGAAATAATTTTTCCTTTTTTATCAAATACAATCGCTCTCGAACTGGTGGTGCCTTGGTCGAGGGCCATGATGTAAGGTTTGCTTTGGGTCATTGGGTTCGTTGTTTTCAAATTCAATTCTCAAAATAATAGATGTAAGCCAACATTGACTTAAATGCAATGACTATTTGATCAAATACTTTTCCGCTGTTTTTAGAAAATCAGCCAATTCATTTTTAATCCATTGCTCATCTTTTCCGAATTCTGTAGCTATCAATCTCGCTACTTTTGGAGCAGCGTCAATAGCCGCCTGCGCATCCAAAATCAAAATCCGGATCCTTCGGGAGAGCACATCATCAAGTTTTACAGCCATCTCATAGCGTACCGCCCAGATCACTTCTGCCAGAATATTTGGAAAGTCCGGATGAATCTTTTCCTTCCAGGCCGGATTTGATTCTGCCAAGGCTTTAATTGCCTTTGCATCTGAACCATAAATTCCCCAATGGCCAGCAGCTGGTTTTGTGGTATTTCCCTGAATACTCATCTCAGCAGAGGTAGATTCTTTGGGCTTTTCTCCTGTGACCTGCTCAAAATAGTCCATGGTGTCTTCGCCCATTTTTCTGAAAGTCGTCCATTTACCTCCAGTCAGCGTTACCAAGTCACTTTCGGAACGTATGATTTTATGTGAGCGAGAGATTTCTTTGGTTTTGGTACTACCTTCCTTGGGTCTTGCAAGCGGCCGAAGTCCCGCGAAAACTGCTTTCACATCTTCTCGGGTTGGTTTTCGAGTAAGGTATCCTGACGCTGTTTCTAGGACAAAATCGATTTCCTTCTGCAAGGCTTCGGGTTCTAATTTGGGCTTCTCTCGCAGGGTGTCGGTAGTTCCAACAACTAATTTCCCATGCCATGGAACAGCAAATAGCACACGGCCGTCTCGAGTTTTGGGGATCATGAGCGCATCATTTCCTCCTAAGAAATCCAAATCTAAAACTAAATGAATTCCTTGACTTGGCTGGATCATTTTCGGGGCATCAGGCTTATCCATCTGTAGGATTTTGTCTGCAAAAACACCTGTAGCATTGACAACCATTTTGGCTTGAAGTTGATAAGATTTCTTACCGATTTCATCCCTTACTTTCAACCCCGTGATTTTGCCGGATTCATTTTTTATCAAACTGGAAACTTTGGTGTAGTTCAAAATGCAGGCTCCAGCATTGTCTGCTGTTTGGGCGATGGCCACTGCCAATCGTGCGTCATCAAATTGACCGTCGTGATACACCACGCCTCCCATCAAGCCTTTTTGAAGAATGGCGGGGATTCTGGTAATTGTTTCGTCTTTAGAAATCCATTTTGATTTACCGATTCGGAGACTTCCCGCCATCCAATCGTATGTTTTTAATCCTACGGTATATTGAAGGCGATCCCACCAAGTATAAATCGGGATAATAAAAGGTTGATCGTGGGCAAGATGTGCTGCATTTTTCAATAATCTCCCACGTTCTCGAAGCGCTTCCAGCACCAACTTTACATCGCCTTGTGCTAAATATCGAACGCCTCCATGAACCAACTTGGTACTTCGGCTGGAAGTGCCCTTGGCAAAATCTGCTTTTTCTAAAAGTAAAACCGAAAGACCTCTGGAAATCGCATCCAAAGCAACTCCTAAACCTGAGGAGCCTCCACCAATAATCGCCACATCCCAAACTCGGCTTGAATCGGCCAGTTGATTTAGATTTTCTTCTCTATTCATTGTCAATCAGAATTCCATCCAAAATACAAATGTTTCAGAGAGCTTAGAAAATTCTTTAATTTTTTAGCGTCAGCTTTGCCAAGAAAGAGGATCAGAAATCCCTTTGACTTTTTACTGGGAATTGGGAGAAAGCTAATTGAGATTGGGGAAATTTAGAAATCTCGATAAGTTTTTTGGACTGCACTTACTTGACCGTCGATCATTTCAATGATGTAAATGTTGTCGTATTCCACATCTGTCAAATCAGGAAATTTAGTTCCGTCAGTAGCCAATAAACTGGCCAAGCCTGGAGCAGTATTACTGTGACCGACTACTAAGATATTCCCTTCCAATCCTCTCAACTTTTCAGCAAAAGCCTCCTGATCTCTCGGATCGTAAGTTTCAATCGTAATTCCCGATTGCTCGGCTGTGGGTAATCCGGTGAGTCTAGTCCGCTTATAATCCGTCGAGAAGACATGTTTGATTTCTTTGTCAGCTAAAA
>JAHEBE010000076.1 GCA_024642365.1 Algoriphagus sp. | reverse complement strand
AATCCGCTCAATCAAATTTGAATTGGTGAGATTTTTGAGTGCTTAAAGATGATTTTTAATCTGATACTAAATAGAAAATGAAGCAATTACTTTTACTGAGACATGCTGAGGCAAGTTTTTCGCAGGGACTTGATCTCGAGAGAAGGCTAACTTTGAAAGGAAAAGAAAAATCTGCGCGATTAGGTCAAGAATTGGCCAAAAAAGGCTTTTTCGTAGATTTAATGTATTGTTCTGAAGCAGCCCGAACTCAAGAAACAGCAGAAATAGTCAAGAAATATATTTCAATTCGAGAAGAGGTCATCACTAGAAAAATCTATAATTCCGATCTAAATGGATTGATTGAGTTGCTGGAAGATACTCCGGAGACTGTGGAATCATGCTTACTTGTAGGTCACAATCCAACGATAAGTTTATTGCTATCTCATCTTTCGGATTCAAATTATATCGGAATGCAACCCGGGATGCTTGCCCGAATAGAATTGGAAGTGCCTCATTGGCGGATGATAGGACTAGGAACTTGTAATCTCCGGGAAATCTTCGAATGAAATTTCCCGGATTTTTATTTAAAAATCTGTAGACGGTTCTGGCAAGTTTAATTTTTTGATCCAAACATTTCGATAGAGTACATCATGCCCTTCAGCTTGAAGTTTTAACCCTCCTGGTCGATCTGTAATCCCTTTTCCACCGTCATTTCCGCCATCTAGACCGGAATTTGGTCCTCCCCAAACTTGTGTTATTTCTTTGTCCTCATGGATTTTGACTCCATTAAAATAAACCGTTGCGCGTGGCTTTTCAGTTAGTTTCCCATCTGTAAAGCGTGCGGCACGAAAAACGATGTCATAGGAATTCCATTGACCTACCCCTTTATATTGCTCAGAAGTTGGCAAATGTTCGTTAATCAAGGCTGCCATTCCGTGCAATCCATAATCTCCATCCAAAACTTGTACTTCATATCGGTTCTGAAGGTAAACCCCACTATTTCCTCCCTCATTTTTTATTAAAAACTCCACATGCGCCCGAAAATCCCCAAACTCATCTTTTGTCACGATATCAGCAGCACCATATTTACCTCCTGCCCCAGCAGGATCATTACTGCTAATTGCTTTTCCCCCATCAACAGGATCAGCCACTTCTGGCCATTTTATCGGCATTTCTGCTGAAAATCTTGGTCCTTCCCAATAGATCCAGTTTTTTTCAAGAGATTTTTTTGAACCGTCTAAATAGAGTTTAGCTCCTTTTTCTGGTTTTGCACCGACACCTACCTGTGCAAAAACCTGAGGTAAGGAAACGATAAATGCAGCAATAAAGAGCGCGAGAAATGAATAATTGATCTTCATAGGTTTTAGCTTTTGGATTTATTTGTACAAATTGAAATGAGCAATCAATTTTCTCATTTTCAATAATTTTAAAGTTACAAATTCTTTTCACCTATGAAATGGCAAGGCAAAAAACAAAGCTCCAATGTAGATGATCGTAGAGGACAATCTCCTCAGGGAATGCGTGGAGGAGGAATGAATCCTATGATTATCGGCTCATTACTTAAGCTACTATTTTCCAAAACTGGCTTAATAATTATCGCAGTAATTGCTGTTTTCTCCTTTGCCACAGGAACTAATCCACTTTCATTTTTAGGAAATATTTTAGGAGGAGGTTCTCAAGGCTTTACTACAGAGTCTACCTATACTCCCACTGCCGAGGAGGATAGACTAGCAGAATTTAGCGCAACCATATTGGCTGATACCGAACTCATCTGGAATCAGGAATTGGATAATTACCGAGAGCCAACTTTGGTGCTTTTTACCGGATCGGTTTCTTCAGCTTGCGGAAATGCTTCAAGTGCGACTGGCCCATTCTATTGTCCAGGAGATGAAAAACTTTACATTGATTTGAGTTTTTTCCAGGAAATGGAGCAGAAACTTAATGCTCCAGGTGACTTTGCTCAGGCCTATGTGATCGCTCATGAAGTCGGTCATCATATTCAAAAAATACTAGGCATTACTGATGAGGTGGACAAATTAAGAGGCTCAATCAGCCAAACAGAATTCAATCAATATTCTGTTCGCCTCGAATTGCAAGCAGATTTTTTAGCGGGGGTTTGGGCGCATCATAGTCAGCAAGCAAATAATTGGATGGATCGAGGGGATTTGGACGAAGCTTTAAATGCCGCAAATGCTATTGGAGATGATCGCCTTCAAAAGCAATCTTCAGGACGTGTAGTACCTGATTCATTTACCCATGGTACGTCTGCACAGCGAATGAAATGGTTTAAAAAGGGTTTTGATTCGGGAGATCTAAATCAAGGAGACACATTCAGTGCGAAAGATCTTTAGGCCGATTCCAAGACTTTAATCTGGTTTGCTTGAAAGCTCGGAAAGAATTGCCTGAGTAAATAATAAGTTTCTGGAATTCTTGGGACGAGATCTAATTTCTCAATAAAACTTAGCTCCTCATCGGGTTCAGACACAAAACCGATACGGGTTAATATCCCATGGTCAAAGACACAAAAAGCCTTTTCTGATTCTGATCTGCCTTCAAACTCCAACAAGATTTCTTTTTGGCTCTCTTTAATCTGGCTCAGGAAAATTGAAACCTTTCGATTGTAATCGCTTGGTGACTCTGTTGTATTACAAGCACCTTCGCAAGGATTGGGAAGATCTGAACTGCAATTCACTTTTCTTAAGCCACTCAACTTTGGACACAGGGAATGAGTTTCTATGCTATTTTTTAAAAATGCATTGGCTTCATCTAATGAAAAAAATGTTTCTACAGGTTTTAGATACTTGGTCACTTTGGAAATTTGGAATCTGGCATAGCCGCTTCCGTCCTCATAATGAAATAGTCCCCAAAGCGATTTAGGCATCTTCAAAGCAGAATTATAAGCTGGCCATAAACGCTTGATTTCCAGCAATTCCATTAGCAAAGCCATAAATTCAGTTCCAGTCAATTTCCATTGCAAATCCACTACTTCTGCTTTCAGCTTCTGTTTTAGATTTGGAAGGTAATTGCCTGAAAAGTGATTCTTAAAGCGCTCACGAATGTTGATCGCCTTACCCACGTAGATTACTTTTCCTTTTGCATTAAGCATGTAATAGATGCCGCAACTGGCAGGAATCGATTGGAATTTTGCAAAGGAAAAATTTGGCGGTAAGAAACTATGTCCAGTATTTTTCTTAAGCGATTGCATGATGACCTCTGGCTGCTGTTGGATCATCCTGTCAAACAGAATTGCAGTTGCTTTTGCATCACCCATAGCCCGGTGGCGAGCTGTAATTGGAATCTTTTGATTTTCGCAGATTCTTCCAAGGCTATAGGAACTCAATCCTGGAAAAACTTTTCGAGAAAGCCTTACTGTACAAAGCGTAGGACTTTTCAATTCCTTACCAACTTTTAAAAAAGCCTCTCGGATAAACCCAAAATCAAAATTTACAGAATGGGCTACAAATACTTTATCAGAAAGTAGCTCCCACAATTCCTCTGCAATATCTCCAAATGTGGGGGAATGCCGAACCATGAAATTGTCGATGCCTGTTAAGCCGGTGATATAGGTTGGAATTCCCATTTCAGGATTCAGGAGCGTTTGATATTCCTGAGTAATTCGCTCTCCATCATGAATCAAAACTGCAATTTCAGTAATTCCACCCCCTTTTGGGTTTCCTCCGGCTGTTTCGATATCTACGATCGCATATTCCATGGCTTAAAATTAGGCAATCCTTTGTTAGGAAAAAGTCTTTGACAAAGCTTGTCTTAAATACTATCTCCCATTCGAATTTGTTTGAGTTTTAAAAGGTTTTTGGTTTGAATTTATCCGAAAAACCTTCAATAAACAGATTTAGACCGTTTATCCTTTTTTGCAACTTTGTTTCATCTTTATGAGTTTTAATAGAAATTCAATTCTATTTTTGAGTCGTGAAACAAAGGCTACTCCTATCTATTCTGCTTTTATCCAGCTTCTTTTCTAATCAGGCGATTGGGCAATCCTGCAGTTTATCGATTAGGGGAAAAGTGATTCATTTGGAAAATAATGAGCCTATCGAGGCAGCCTATATTTGGGTAGTAGAAGCAAGCAAAGGTGCTGTTACTGATGAAACAGGGAATTTTACAATAAAAAACCTTTGCCCTGGAACCTACTCCATCACTATCAAATACCTAGGGCATCAAGAAATAAATGATAGCCTTGAATTGGTTGACAATTCATTTAATAAAACCTATCGCTTAGAGGAAGAATCTCTCAATTTGACAGGAGTTGAGATTCATGGACATCGCGATGCAGTTCAGACTACGACTGCTGTTACTGCTTTATATGGCGATGCCTTGCTCGAAGCTCGGGGAGAAAATTTAGGAGAAAGTCTCAAACGAATTGCTGGGGTAACCACATTTAGTACTGGAAACACCATTTCTAAACCTGTCATCCATGGGATGCACAGCAACAGAATCATGATTCTAAACAATGGAATCAGACTGGAAGGTCAGCAGTGGGGAGCAGAACATGCTCCTGAGATTGATCCTTTTTTAGCGGATGAAATTACAGTTATTAAAGGCGCCGAAACTGTAAGATATGGTCCAGAGGCTATGGGAGGCGTTATTTTGGTAAACCCGGCACCTCTTTTCACCAAAAAAGAAAGCCAATCTGAGTTAAATCTTTTAGGTGGGACAAATGGTAAATTGGGGAATATCGCTTTTTCGCATAGTGCTGGTTCAGGAAAATTAAAAGGATTGGGCTATCGAGTCCAAGGATCAGCCAAACGAGCAGGAAACGTAAAATCTCCAGACTATTATCAGACAAACACTGGTATGAGTGAATTGAATTTCTCAGGTTCGCTTGGATACAGCAGTTCAAAACTTGGAATAGAAACGTATTATAGTTTTTTCAATACAAGTATTGGAATCCTTCGCGATGCTCATACCGGAAATCTTTCCGATCTGGAAGAAATCATTCAAAATGGGCGACCATTTACAGATGGATCTTTTACTTATACCATAGACAATCCCAAGCAGGTAGTTTCCCATCATTTGGCTAAAGTAAAATCCCATTACCATATCAGTGAAAATTGGAAACTTAATGCCCAGTATGGTTTTCAGTTAAATCTAAGAGAGGAATATGATCGAAGAAGGGGTGATTTAAATGATAAGCCGAGTTTAGATTTAAAATTATTCACCAACACCTTGGATCTTTTTTTAGACCACACCCATAAAAATGAGTTTAGCGGAACTTGGGGAGTTAATTTGATTCAACAAGCCAATTCAAACATCCCTGGAACAGGCATTACTCCATTGATTCCTAATTATGACATGTTTAATCTGGGAGTTTACCTTATGGAAAAGTATTCCAAAGGTCCAGTGGAAGTAGAAGCAGGATTACGTTTTGACCTACGGTCAGTTCAAACTGCTCGGTACGTCAACAATGAATTACAAGAAGCAGATTTAGATTATCAGAATTTCTCAGCCTTTATCGGAGGTCTATTTCAACTCAGCCCTACCCTATCCTTGAGTTCGAATCTCGGCTCAGCTTGGCGTCCTCCCAACGTCAACGAACTATTCAGCCAAGGGCTTCATCATGGCGCTGCTGCAATTGAAATCGGAGACGAAAATTTAGAGTCTGAAAAGTCCTTTAAATGGGTAAACGAACTCGAGTTTGATCGTAAAAAACTTCATTTATCCCTTACCGGATACGCTAACCAAATTCAAAATTACATTTATCTCAATCCGACTGGAGAAACTGTGGTGAGTTTAAGAGGCACATTTAATGTCTATGAGTATTTGCAAAACACTGCTTTCTTTTATGGATTTGACTTCGCTGGAAGTTATCAGTTTACCGAAAAATTGAACGGATATGCCAAAGGCTCGATCATTCGGGCTAAAAACACAGCGGACAACAATTACTTTCCTTTTATCCCTTCTGACCGGATGGATTGGGGTATTTCCATAAATTTTGGAGAAAGCTCCAGCGCTCAAACGAACAAATTGACCTTAAGTAATCTTTTGGTAGCAAAACAAAAACGAGAGCCAGATTTTGATATTGCTCCTGCTCCTGCCGCTTATGCGCTATTTAATCTGGCCTACCAAAAAGGGTTTGCGCTGGAAAACAACAAACTCAATTTGGGGATTCAAGTACAAAATCTCTTCAACAGTTCTTACAAAGAATACATGAACCGATTCAGGTATTTTACGGATGATATCGGTAGAAATATTTTACTGAAAATCAATTACCAATTTTAAACTAACCAATTATGTTCAATTCAAAAAAAGCCTATTTGCTTACATTACTTATTGCGTCTTTTTCATTTATTGGCTGCGAAAGTGATGACCCTGTTCCTGAAAATGATGGCGAAGTCATTACAGATGTAATTTTAAATTTTCAAGAATTAAATGCTTCAGGAACTCCGACTGGTCCTATAACCACTTTTAAAGCCGCAGATCCACAAGGCATTGTGGTTGGTGGAAGCCCTACCATACAAAGCGTTTCATTAATGAAAGGCAAGAGCTATCAAATGAAAATTGAAGTTCGTAACTCGATTGAAAATGAAGATATCACCAGTGAAATTTTAGCAGAGGCTGACGAACATCAATTCTTCTTTTTAGGCACTGCATTCGTAGGCTCAGGTTTTCTTACTTATGCATATGCAGATCCTTCTGGGGATTTGATCGGTTTAGTAGGAAAAGTGACCGTATCCCAAAGCACAGGGTTTAATAATGCAATTATGAGAATCGTGCTTCGACATGATTTGGATAAAAATTTCCCTGGAGCAAGTAATCCAAACTTTGAAAACTTTGTCCAAGCTGGTGGAGAAACTGACTTGGACGTGAATTTTCCCGTCATTGTTCAATAAAAAAAGAAAGGCGACCGATTGGTCGCCTTTCCTTTTGCTATTTAAAAGCTATTGCCGCAGACGGCCATTTTTGATTGATCAAATCCCACAGAACTTGAAGCAAATTGCCCAACATTTCCTGCGACCAAAATAACTTTATAATCGGGTCCTTCTCCAGCCAAATGAACTTTGATATGGCCAGAAAAATCTTTTAGCGATTCAAAATTCAAATCGGTCCCATCCGACAATTTCCGGATTAGAGTAGTGCTTTTTAATGACCCACCATTTACTGGACTCAACATAGACGCTATGACTGCATCTGGAGAATCATAAGTCCCAAAATGAAGATGTGCTGGAAAATTTGAACTCTCATACCCTTTTGGGCCGGCTAATGCTATATTAAATTCCAATTCGCCGCTAACTAATTCCTTGACATCCACAGATCCTGAATAGTCAAAGGTACTGGCCTGAAACAGTTGATAGCTGATCCGATTCCCGGTATAAATGCTCGGCTCTGTATCCGCACAACTAAAAAATATAAATCCTATCAATAGCGCTATGAGTATCTTTTTCATGATTTTATTTTGATTTCTTAACGGACTAATCGGCTCATCTGTTTACTTCAAACCTAAAAGTATTTCAAAAATTTCAGAATAATAGTGACAATAAGCACGATTCAATTTTATGAACCCGAATTTTTATTCTAGGTTAAAAAGTTAAAACCTTTGGTAATCCAAATGACTTTTCAATTGCATGGCGGACAGACTTTCAATAGGTAAAGATTACTTTTCCAGAAAAGGGTGGACTCCATTTCCATTTCAATTGGAAACATGGAATGATTTTTTGGATGGAAAATCAGGTCTTTTGAATGCGCCAACAGGTTCAGGGAAAACATTTGCTTTGTGGTTTCCAGTGATCATGGAATACATCCAAGCTAATCCTGATACCTGGCAAAAACCTCAAGCCAATGGCCTTCAAGTGATCTGGGTCACCCCACTTCGTGCTTTGGCTCAAGACATCCAACTCGCGATGCAAGAAGTTTGTCAATCGATTGGACTTCCTTGGCAAGTTGCAGTCCGAAATGGAGACACCGATGCAAAAACAAGAGCGGCACTTAAACGAAGGCCCCCAGAATGTCTGATCACCACACCCGAGACACTTCATATACTTATTTCTCAGAAAGGTCATCAGCAGCTTTTTGAGAATATTCAAACCGTTATTGTTGATGAGTGGCATGAGTTGGTTGGAAATAAACGCGGAGTGCAAGTCCAACTTGCACTGGAGTACCTTCAATCAATATGTAATAAAAGTTTCCGACGCTGGGCAGTTTCTGCGACCCTGGGTAATATCGAGGAAGCAGCCAAAACATTATTAGGAAATAAACTCCCAACACATATTATCAAAGCTAAAATTTCGAAAGAAATTTTGCTTCACTCCATTTTTCCGGAAGAAATTGAGAAATATCCATGGGCTGGTCATTTGGGGATACGAATGCTAAACTTGGTCACTCCAGTCATTGAGGCTGGAAAAACCGTGCTGTTATTTACCAATACGCGGTCGCAGACTGAGATTTGGTACCAGAAAATACTCGAGGCTAGGCCAGATTGGGCGGGTTGGATTGCGATGCACCATGGTTCCTTGGATATGTCCGTCCGTTCTTGGGTGGAGCAATCCTTGCATGATGGGAAGCTGAAATTAGTCGTTTGTACCTCGAGTTTGGACCTAGGGGTAGATTTTAGACCTGTGGATCGCGTAGTTCAAATCGGCAGTCCAAAGGGAGTTTCCAGATTTATCCAACGAGCTGGTAGGGCTGGACATCAACCAGGATTGCCTTCTGAGATCTTTTTCGTACCGACAAATTCATTGGAATTGATCGAAGCAGCAGCTTTACGAGATGCCATAGAAAAGCAGGAAATGGAATCGCAGTTTCCTCCAAAGCTCGCCTATGATGTTCTGATTCAATTTTTAGTCACATTGGCAGTTGGGGATGGATTTAAGCGCGATCAAGCTTTTCGAGTTGCAAAACAAACTCGAACGTTTTCAAAATTAAGTGAAGCCGAAATGGACTGGATTATAGATTTCATCACCAAAGGAGGCAATTCACTAGGCAGTTATGATGATTTTTTGAAAGTTCAACAGGAAGAGGATGGCATCTATCGCGTTACTAATAAGCGGATTGCAATGAAGCACCGCCTGTCAATGGGGACGATTGTGTCCGATGTGATGCTCAAAGTGCGATTTAAAAATGGGTCTGTAATAGGCACTGTCGAAGAATATTTTATTTCAAAAATGAAAACTGGAGATCGGTTCTTTTTTGCAGGAAGAAGTCTGGAATTACTCCAAGTAAAGGAAATGAGTGCCTATGTGAAAGTTTCGGAAAAGAAAACCAACAATGTCGTGAGCTGGATGGGCGCCCGGATGTCACTTTCCTCAAAACTTGCCGAAAAAATTAGGGAGATTTTAGAAAATTATAACCAAGGAATTGTCGAGTCTGAAGAAATTCATCGGGTTTTACCTATTCTGGATTTACAAACAAGACTTTCGACGGTACCTAACCGAGATACTTTTTTAATCGAGTCTCATCGAAGCAGCGAAGGTTATCACATTTTCTTTTATCCCTTTGAAGGATTAATGATGCATGAATTGATGAGCTCACTGATAGCATATCGGATTAGTGTCAAGTATCCTATTTCCTTGAATATGGCGATGAATGATTACGGGTTTGAGCTATTATCGGATAGCCCTATCCCCATTGAGGAATTGCTTGAGGAAGATCTCTTCACCACCAAAAACCTTAAAGAAGACCTCATGCAATGTGTCAACGAAAGTGAAATGACCCGCAGAAAATTTAGAGAAATTGCCAGTATTTCCGGATTAGTATTTCAAGGATACCCGGGTAAACCCACTACATTCAAACATATTCAGGCTAATTCAAGCCTATTATTCCAAGTTTTCGAAACTTATGACCCGAATAACCTTTTGCTGAAACAAGCCCATCAGGAGGCTTTAAACAGTCAATTGGAGCAGGATAAATTTATCCATGCCATTGAAAAAATCAACCGCCAAAAAATTGTCGTAAAATACCCTGTTCAATTCACCCCTTTTTCCTTCCCTATTATGGTGGATCGATTAAACCGAACTTCAATTTCCTCCGAAAGTATTGAGGATCGAATTGTGAAAATTCAGGCTCAGTTTGCTATTCAGGATTGATTATCAACTTATCGATTTAGCTCCAAATAATTCGCTGGCCTCAAACTATCACTTCGATCGTATCTATAGTTCCAAAGGGACATGTAGTAATCTGCCGGCTGAAAGTCATCATTTCTTGCTTTAAGTTTTTTAGAAAGAATTGTTTCTAAGGAATCTTCCAAAGCCTTATAGGCAGTTTTTCCTACCAAATTTTCCATTTGAAATGGATCAGTTGAATTATCGTACAGCAACCATGGACCTTTTAAGTCTTTCACATAGGTATATCTGTCCGTACGGATTCCGCGAAATTCTCTTCCTCCATTTTTAAATTGCCATTCGTGAAAAGGAACAGGAAGCATGATCAAAGCAGCTTCATTTTCGATTTCAGCTCCATTTCTTAGGTCAAGCGAAAAGTCTTTACCCTCAACGGTTTCTGGAATAGGAATTCCACTTAATCCCAAAAGGGTCGGCAAAAGGTCAGGTGTATTTATTGGGTTTTTTATCCTTCTGGATTTAGAACCTAAGCCATTTGGATATCGAATCAGCATCGGAACTTTTATTGACTCATCGTAGGGGCGCTGCTTTTTCAAAACTCCCTTTGAAAGCAACATATCGCCATGCTCAGATGTGAAAACGAAAATGGTATTGGAGGCTAATCCTTCTTGGTCCAAAGTCGCCAACAACTTTCCCAAAGCTTGATCCAGCGCGGTGATATGCGCATAATAATTCGCAATAACTCGCCTGGCACTATCTTGTAAAGCCTCTGGAACATTTGGTCGAAGCTTAATATTCTTCCAATCATAAAGATCTTTAAACTCTTGAGGCGCTGTAGGATATGGATCGTGTGGAGGCCCCCATGACATGA
>JAHEBE010000075.1 GCA_024642365.1 Algoriphagus sp. | reverse complement strand
CCCTAAATTCCTCAGCAAATTCGCTCCAGCGACGGATAGCACTTTTCACCACTTCAATTTTCTCTTCTGGCTTTTTGATATTCATCTGTCGGGCCACTTCAAGAAAGTCAGCATCGCTTATATTTTCTCGTTTTCCATTGACCATTAATGACTGCGAACTTACCCAGATACTTCCGGGGCGATAGGCATAGCAAATATCATAAGCCGGCGAAAGACTCCATTTCCCGGCTTGATCCATAAGGAATGCAAAATTTTTGGTATGATCGTCACAGTTGCGGGCAAGGACATTAAACACCATTCGGATAAATAGCTGCTCTGCTTCAGGATAAGGCAAACGAAGCATTCGCATAGTTTCAAATACCTGCTCATAACTATAAACTCCTACTTGGTTAAAGTCAAAATTTCGTAAGCCACAGAGACTTTGCATGTGGATTTTTTGCCCATTATCGATTCTATCAAATCGTTTGGTCATAAAATGAGCACGCCCATTTTCCTCCAAAAGTCTGCATTCGTTCATTTGAATTCCCGCAGACAAAGCCATTCGATAATAGGCCATCTCCACTCTCCCATAGCCCATCGTTGCTCCAAACTGGGTATCATGCACCCCATCAAATTTGATAATCCAATGGGTGAAACCTTCAGGAGCTTCCACCTGACCACTTTTCACTTCACCTGTTTTTGAATTGAAAGCAATGACCGCTTTTGCTCTTGCTCCACCGGCTGAGGTTCCAATTTTCAGAATATCAGAAAGTGCCGATTGCTCCTCCGAACTAAGATTGGATTGGAATCCTTCTCGAGAATTAAGAATCTTTCCGGCAATTTCTACCAGACTTCCGATCTCGAGCGAATCTGGTCGATCCACCTCATTTCGGATGGAAGGTTTGATCTCCAATGCCCCCACTCCTCTTTTTCCAATAAAACATAGCAGTTCGACCGGGTTTAAACTGTTTGTAGGTCTACCATTTTTTACAAGCCAGGCATTTATCAATTGATTCCCGTACTTATCAGGTAGCATATCTGCCAATAAACCCGGAAGTCCTTTGAAAGTATCGAAGGCATCTCCTCTACCTCTCCTATTTTCTGGAAAAGTATAAAGCCGTCTGCCATTTGCCAAAGGCATCAAAACTGGGGAAATGTCCCAACCTGACTGCAAAAAACCAGGATCAAATTCGAAGTTGGCGACTTGTTGATTTTCATCCCAAAGTACCGCCCCAACGAATTTTTCCCAAAGCCAGATTTCTGCTGCGTTCACCATTCTGATGGAGGATTATCAGCCGCCTGATCAAAATTCCTAACACGCTGCCGCTCTTGCTTTTTTTGAAGCTTGAGGTACTCAATCGGACTGATGGTCTGACTAATCTCAAATTGAGCTAACCATTGCAGCTGATTTAATACACGGAGCACCTGGATCAAGGTGATGAGATTGACCTTTTCGCCTCGCTCCAATAAACTCAAGGTAGACCTACTAATGCCAGCATCACTGGCAAGTTGATCCTGAGATTTTTGTTGAGCAATCCGGTGATGCTTTACAAATGCACCCAACTGCTGTAAAATCGCTAAATCACTAAGTTGATTATAATCCATGACTTAAATATCATTCATTAAGTACAAATTTACCACTTAATGAATGATATTTCATACAAAATAAGATTATTTTAAAAAATTACTCCTATGAATTCATCAAAGAATCACGGCTCCAGCACCATTCCCATTGCCAACCTTTTGCTTCTAAAAGAATCGGATGATAGGCCATAGCCGCTTTTGCACTTGGTGAATTAAAAAATCGCTGATCGTCAGTTAAAATGGCCATTGCACCTTTATTTCCGGTTTGTTTCGTCAGATCCATCACAGCTGAAGGAATTTGATCCGAATACCGAGTATCCAATTTCAATAAACGAGACTTCAAACTCCAATCAATCTTATAGTCAGCATTTGCGGATTGTCCAACCTGCATCATCGGATCAGCAGCTTGTCTTTTTGCAAAATCCAGAAATTCCCGAAGAAGTGTAAGACCTGGATTCTGAAGTTGGCTTGGACGAAAATCCTCTGATGAAATACTGCTAATTACATGCATCCGTTTTCTAGCCCGTGTGATTGCCACATTCAATCGATTTTCAGCTCCGGATTTACCCAACAAGCCAAAGTTTGTGACAAGTTTTCCCGCACGATTTGGAGCATATCCCAAGGATAAAACCACCTGATCAAACTCATCTCCTTGCACATTTTCAATATTTCTGACTTTTATATCCGAGCCCTGAATTCCTGCCTCCCAAAGTTTTCCACGAATCAATTCCATTTGAAAATAATTTCCTGTCACTATCCCAAGCGAATCACTTGGGGAATCGGAAAGGATTTCTTTTACTTTCTCTAGTACTGCATCGGCCTCAGATTTATTCACCTGATTTTCCCAAACACCATCAACGCTCAGCCAAGTAAAAGGAGATTTCCCCTCCAAAACAGTAGCCAAATCCGGTAACATTTCTAATTTATTAGAATAGAAATTTTGATTTGAAAAGTAAATCAACCCTGGATCAGCAGAGCGATAATGCCCTTTCAAAACCGTTTTTTGGAAGAAATTACCAGCAAGCTCTAATAACGATTCTGACTCAAACTCTATCCCTTCCTCGTCAGACTCCCATTTCACTTGATAAAAATCAGATGGGCGCAATTGCTTCGAATCTCCTGCCACCACTACTTGCTTTCCTCGAAGCATTGCTGGCAATCCACGCTCAACAGGACATTGGGAAGCCTCATCAAAAATCACCAAATCAAATGCTTGTTCCATTGGAAATAAAGCAGAGACCGTTTCAGGGCTAGCCAACCAACAAGGAATTAATCGGAAAATCTCGTCGCCAAATTCCTCCACCAACTTTCGAATAGGCCATTTTTGACGTTTCTTACTGACTTGATGGAGCAAATCCCGGTAAGTCAAGCGATTTCCCAGACGATTAATTTCAAGCGAATCCGACATCCCCTCACGCAAGCGAAGCAATGTCATGAATTTCGAAATCTTTCGTTTTTCTAAAATCGCTTCCTTCAACTCTTCCATTTCATGCTTTAGCTTCAAACTTCCTGCATCTGCCAAGATTGGATTTCTCCGCTCTAATTCGAAGATCCAAGTCAAAAACCAAGAATTCCAAAAAAGCTTTATTTGTTCCTCGAGGGAAAGAGTTGCATCTACCTCACTAATTCGTTGGCCCAATCTAAGTCGATTGGAATCCCAACTTTCCAGGAACTTGTCAAAGGCCACCAATTCAGAAAAAGTCTGCAATTGATTGGAATCGTTTACCTTTTTTCCTTCAAATACCAGGGTTAGGATTTGCGAACTAGTAAAGTATATTTTCCAAGAGGACACTTGAAGTTCAAACTCCTTAAACACTAATTGACATTCCTTTAAGAAATCTGAAAACTCGCCTTCAGTTCTCAATTTCCCTAAATCCACAAGCGAGTCAAGTTTTGGGATTTGATTCCAATCCGATACCCAATCCAACGATGAAGCGATTTTCGAGGAAATTTGCTCAAGGCTTGAAAGATCAATTGACAGATTTTTGGGTAAAGGAATCTCATCCAATTCCATCGCCAGCTTTTCAAAAAATTCCCAAGTGGATTTGGCTTCTATTAAATTTTCAACTTTGAATTTTCGATCATTTTGATCAAGCCAGTTTAACAAATTTGGAAAACGACTTTTTTTAAAGCCCAAGCTTATTCTACCAAGCCAAGAAGTTTGTTGAAGAGCAAGTTCAGAAAACTCATCCTTAAGAATATTCAGGTTTTCTGGAATTGAAAAATTATAAGCTTCAAGTTTTGGCAAAGTTGCTTTTATCCAATCCTGAAGTTTAATAGCCTTTTTTCTTTCTTCTTGATTTGTTGCCAAATGAAACGCTAAAGTCTTTGAAGGCAAGTTTGAAAAACTAGTTTGTAGGGCGGTAAGTTTTTCAGAGAAATAAGTTCCTTGGATAATTGCTTGTTGAAAATACCTTAGAGAATCCTCATCCCATAAGTCTGACTTCGAAGCAAATGAATAATTTTCAAGAACCTCAAGCAACTCAGAAATTTTGAAAAACTGATCAGTTTCAAGCTTTGCAAAGGAAAGTCTATCTTCCCAAAATGAATCCTTGAATCGCTGCTGGTAACTTTGAAAGCGCTTAAATTCTTTTTCAAAGTCAGCCGCTTGCTCGAAACTCAGTTCCAATAATTCAGACTTGGAGTCTGCAAGAGATCCATATTTGGCAGATGCTTGCAGGTACATCGCTTTTACCGGAATTCCTGCTGAATCATCCTCAAAAAGCGCGTTCCGCAGTTGCTCAAACTTCTCTGAAAGTCGAATAATAGTCTTGGAAAGTTGAGAAATTTCACGTTCCAAATGCATCGAATCCAATCCTCGATTTTGCTCCTGATAATTTTCGATGGATTCAATCTGATTCTTCAATTTTTCAAAAAGCGACTTCTGATCAGCTCGATAATCATGAACTAATCCCAAAAAGGCTCCAAATCCTTCCTTCGCCATTCGCTCAAAAACCACATCCAACGCAGCTCTTTTTTGAGAAACCACCAATACTTTTTTACCTCTGGCGGTATAATCCGAGACTAGGTTTGCAATCAATTGAGACTTTCCGGTTCCTGGAGGTCCTTCCACCACCAGACTATTTCCTTCCCGAACTTTCAAAAGCACATTTTCTTGAGAGGCATCGAGCGGGAATACAGGAAAAACTTGATCTTCTCGAGGCTTGGTCTTTTTTTCATCACTATGAAAGTGATTGATTACCAATTTTTCCAAAGATTCGAAATCCTCCAACTCCATCAATTCTTCGTAGTCCCGAAACAGAAAATTGCCTTTTTGAGCAAACTGACCTACTAGAGCATAGCTTTTTAAAGCAAGCTTTCCATCTTGAAACTTGTCTTGGTCAATTGAAATCTGAGAATTTGGAAATAAACTGATCCGATCTTCAAAGAGGGATGAGCTTATTTGAATAGCGAATTTTTCTTCTATCAATTTGACTAGTCCAACTCTAAATTCTGTAGGATCATTAGATAATTCATCCACTTCATTTTGAAGGATTTCAGAATCTAGGGCTACTTTATTCCCATGTGAATAGGCCAGGATAAACGCTGAATTTATTTGCCAAGTATCAAGCGGAATCAAGGTCCAAACCTGCGCTAACTTTTCCAATTTACAGGGCAAGAGTAAGAAAGGTGCACGAAGAATTTTCCCATTCATCAGCTTTCCTTCTACGAAGGGCCAAGCCAAAACCAAGGATTGATCACCCGTCTCTTCCTGGGTCAATTGATCTCGAAAAGCGATTCTGGAAAGGATTTTAGAAAGTTGATTGACCTCTCCTAGTCTAGGGTCAGTTTCGGGAATAAGTGGAATTTTCTTCTTCCCACCAATGGCTTTGCTGAGAATTACAAATGCCGATTCTCCATTTAAAAAATCTAATTCCTGCAAATCAAGCACACCATTACTTGCCGTTTTTGGTAAGTAAAGCGATTTGTTCCTAGAAGAAAGGTCGGTTAATTGATTAAGGTAATGTTGAAAAATGGATCCAGGCATTTATTTAAGAGGCGAATCAGGCTCTTTAGCCATTTCTTTATAGACTATGCCATCCATGACAGAAGGGATCCATTTATTTAAAAATACTGCGAGCTTACCTTGAGTAGTCAAGACCAAATCCCGCTTTCTTTTTAGAGTCGCTTTCAAGATTGCATGTGCCACTTGCTCTGGACTCATCATTTTGGATTCATCTCGAGGCGATTCTCCCTGTGATTTCCCTTCAGCAGTTAAAGCGGTATTTCTAATATTGGAGGCTGTAAATCCTGGACTCGCAACCAATACATGTACTCCTTGATGCATCAATTCGGTCCGTAATGATTCAAAAAACCCATTCATCGCATATTTACTTGCCGTGTAGGCAGTTCGAGCAGGAGTTCCCCGGTAGCCATTGATGGAGGAAATTCCAATAATTGATCCTTTATTTTTGAGAATTTCGGGAAGACAATATTTGGTTGCATAGACCGTCCCATAAAAATTCGTGTCCATTACCTTTTTGAAAACTTCCAAATCAAGTTCCTCAAAGAGTGCTCGCATAGAGATCCCTGCATTGTTGATAAGGATATCGATTTTACCAAATCGAGCTAAGGTCAATTCTGGAATTTTTCGGTTGTCTTCTTCGGAAGCCGCATCTGCTAAAATCGCCAGCGTCTCAATGTTTTCTTCGGAAAGCCTTTTCCGGCTTAACTCTAACTTTTCCGCATTTCTGCCTGTTATGACAATATTTGCCCCAGCTTTTCCAAAAACCAATGCACAAGCTTCACCTATTCCAGAAGTTGCTCCGGTGATGATGACTACTTTATCTTTTAAAATCTTGTTTTCCATTGGTACTCCAAAGATAAGGAAATGATAAAAAATTGAAGATTAAAATATGATTCATGCCAGATCAAAAAACGATTGGTTCATTTTTCCCTAATTTTGCGCTCATGTCGAGAAAAATGAAAAATAAGGTAATCACAAATCTGCGGATTGAAAGGATAGCCTCTGAAGGGAAATGCCTTGGTCATCATGAAGAAAAAGTGGTTTTCGTATCAGGGGTAGCGCCCGGTGATGTCGTGGATGTGCGAATTACAAAAGGGAAGAGTTCCTTTATGGAAGGAGAGCCCGTCAAATTTCATGAATATTCAAAAGAACGAATCGAGCCTTTCTGTGCACATTTTGGAACCTGCGGTGGCTGCAAGTGGCAACATATTAATTATGATCTTCAAAAAACTTATAAGCGTCAACAAGTTCTCGATCAGTTTCAACGTATCGCAAAAGTGCCAATTCCTGAAGTTCGGCCAACCTTGGGTTCGGAGCGAACCACCTATTATCGAAATAAACTCGACTTTACTTTTTCCAACAAAAAGTGGTTGACACTAGAACAAATAAGATCAGGAGCGGATTTTGATCGGAATGCTTTAGGATTTCACATTCCTAAAATGTTTGATAAGATCATCGACATTGATCATTGCTACCTTCAGGGGAATATTTCCAATGATGTTCGTAATGAACTTCGAACTTTTGCCTTAGCAAACCAGATTAGTTTTTATGATATCCGAAACCAAAGCGGTTTGCTCCGAAACCTAATTATCCGAACCACGAGCACAGGAGAGAGTATGGTCATAGTCCAATTTGGAGAAAATGACCCGGAGTCAATAAAAATTGTTATGGAGTTTTTGAATCAAAAATTCCCACAAATCACTGCTCTTATTTATGTGATAAATCTAAAAGGAAATGAAACTTTCCATGATTTGGATCTCGTCACCTTTGCTGGCAAGGACTTTATTGAAGAGGAGATGGAAGGCTTGAAATTTCGAATCAGTCCAAAATCCTTTTATCAAACTAACTCAGAGCAGGCTTATGAATTGTATAAAGTAGCTCGTGACTTTGCAAATCTTAAGGGAGATGAGGTGGTTTATGATTTGTATACGGGGACTGGTACGATTGCAAATTTCGTTGCGAAGCAAGCGAAGCAAGTCATCGGAATAGAGTATGTAGAAGCAGCAATTGAAGATGCCAAGCTCAATTCCCAATTAAATGGAATAGAAAACACGCTATTCTATGCTGGAGATATGAAGACAATTCTAAATGATGATTTTATAGCGAATCATGCAAAACCTGACTTGATCATTACTGATCCACCACGTGCCGGAATGGACGAGCCAGTAGTGCAAATGCTTCTTCGACTCGAAGCTCCTCGAATTGTTTACGTTTCTTGCAATCCAGCTACCCAAGCCAGAGATGTGGCACTTTTGGATGAAAAATATGAGGTGGAACAAATTCAACCTGTAGATATGTTTCCTCAAACCTACCATGTAGAAAATGTGATCAGTTTAATTCTCAAGAAATGATGAGAGATGAAAATGCACCCGAACTAGACGGGAAATACTTAGGAACCATCACCAGCGATTTTGTGAAGATTTCGGATACCTTGAAAGAGGCATCCTATCAAGTGCGAACTCGGAAATTTTCCGAACATCCGATTTTCCCTATTTCAAAAGAGATGCAGCCTATCGGCAAAATCTTTATCGGGAAAGCGGAGAAAGATTTGGACTGGAATTACTTCATCACCTATTTAGATGAATTTGTTCAGCGCAAATTAATTGCTGAAGATGCTATAGAGGACTTCAAAAAAGCCTACAAAGATCCTGATGAATACTGCTGTCTTTTTGTAATCGACGGAGCCTTTACCAGCTTTGTCTATATTCCCTATCCGAACGATTAAGGATAGAAAAAACCAAAAATAAGGCCTTACTGATTCATTTCAGTAAGGCCTTCTTAAGTTTTGATTACTAGTGAATTATAAAAACCTATCAAAAGTGATTATTCACCTGTAAGTCACTCAAAAATGTTTCCAACCTTGCGCTTTAATTTGCACAGCAGTTCCACTTTTTGTTACTAAATATTTTCCTTCTTCCGATTTAGTAATATGCCCGATGAAGTGAATATCAGGATGCTTTTCTACTTTCTCGAAATCTTTCTGATCAATGGTAAATAGCAATTCATAATCCTCCCCACCATTTAGAATACAGGTAATCGGATCCAAATTCAATTCAACAGCCGTATCAAAAGTCTGCTTATCGATAGGAAGTTTGTCTTCGTAAATCGTAGCCCCAACTCCGGAAGCTTTGCATATATGGAAAATCTCTGAAGCCAAGCCATCTGAAATATCCATCATACTGGTAGGTATGACCCCCAGCTCTTTGAACTCATGGATAATATCCATTCGCGCATCCGGCCGCAATTGACGGCCTGTAACAACAGTATATTTTTCGAGTTCAGGTCTCATGTCAGGATTTGAGAGAAACACTTGTTTTTCCCGCTCCAAAACCTGCAAACCAACTAATGCCGCTCCTAAATCTCCTGTCACACAAAGAATATCATTTGCTTTGGCTCCTGATCGATAAGTGATTTCCTCTTTCTTTGCCTCACCAATCGCCGTAATCGAAATCACCAAGCCTGATCGGGATGCCGTAGTATCTCCACCAATTAGATCTACTCCATAATGATCACAGGCAGCGTATATTCCCTCATAAAGCGCTTCTACAGCTTCCAGCGAAAACCGATTGGAAAGCCCAATACTGACAGTGATTTGCTTAGGAATCGCATTCATCGCCGCAATATCAGAAACATTGACCGCGACAGCTTTGAATCCTAAATGCGGCAATGGCGCATACGAAAGATCAAAATGCACACCCTCAAGCAGCATATCAGTAGTCACTACTTTGACATGATCTCCTGCGTCAATGACCGCAGCATCGTCCCCGATCCCTTCCATTGAAGTGGAGTTTTTGATCAATACTTTCTTCTTTAAATGATCAATTAGGCCAAACTCACCTAAATCACTTATTTCTGTTCTTTTTTCAGACATAATATTTTATGCACTTGCCTCAAGGGCGTTGACGTTTTTATTTACGAAGTTCGATTTACGAGATGGCGAGGAACCTCAAGCTATTACCCATCCCGAAAATTTTTTGCTTAGAATTTTCAAATCTTTCTATCTGCAACTGACGAGAAAATATTGCAACTATTAATGATGAATGATGAAGTTATTTCCTCTCTTGGCACAATTCCACCAGTACCCCATTTGTACTTCGAGGATGCAAAAATACCACTAATTTATTATCAGCACCTGCTTTTGGAGTTTCATTGAGGATTTCGAAGCCAGCAGCTTTTAATCGCGTTACTTCCGCATGAATATCGGCTACATCAAATGCGATATGGTGAACTCCTTCTGATTTTCGAGTTAAAAATTTTGCAATTGGGGAATCTTCCCGAGTTGCTTGAAGCAATTCTACTTTTGTTTCTCCTACTTGAAAAAAAGAAGTTTCAACACCTTCTCCGGCTACTGTTTCAGTCTTAAAATGCTCTTTTCCAAGCAATTTCTTGAATAGCTCATTTGATTTTTCCAAGTCTGAAACCGCTATTCCTATGTGTTCGATTTTCCTCATTTCTAAAATTCTTATATTTGAACTGAATTATTTCAACCGAAGGGCTGTTTTGACCCTGATTGAAAAATAGAATTTAATTTACAAAGATATGATAATCGTTTCCGACAAAGCCAAAGCGCGAATTTTAGAGCTGAAGAAAGAGGAAAACAGGACCGAAAATGAAAACATTCGAGTTTCTGTAAAAGGAGGTGGATGCTCTGGTTTGATGTATGACCTCGGTTTTGATGCGACTCAGGCTGATACCGATCATGTATTTGAAGACAAGGGTGTGAAAATCTTGGTGGATCGAAAGAGCCTCCTTTATTTGGCTGGCACCACCTTAGAATTTACTGATGGATTAAATGGCAAGGGATTTCAATTTGTTAATCCTAATGCAAATCGAACTTGCGGATGCGGCGAGAGCTTCTCTGTTTAAGTTGATTTAACATGAAATTTAGAAGACAGCTGAAAAGCTGTCTTTTTTTATGATCCAAATTTCAAATGGATACCCCCTATTTCCTCTTCAATTCTTACCTTTGCCCACATCGAAATTACAAACCCAAATTCATGGAAGATCAAATCAAGAAAATTCAACTGAATGATTTACACACTGCGCTAGGTGGCAAAATGGTGCCATTTGCAGGATTCAATATGCCCGTAAGGTACAGTTCGGATAACGAAGAACACCTATGTGTGCGAAATGGAGTGGGTGTTTTTGATGTTTCCCATATGGGTGAATTTATGGTGGAAGGCCCAGAGGCTTTGAATCTAATTCAAAAGGTAACTTCAAATGATGCCTCAAAATTAGTAGAAGGTCAGGCGCAGTATTCTTGTTTTCCAAATGAAACTGGAGGAATCGTAGATGACTTGATCGTGTACAAGTTTGGCGAAGAAAAATATATGCTTGTAGTTA
>JAHEBE010000380.1 GCA_024642365.1 Algoriphagus sp. | reverse complement strand
GTATAGCGCCTTCCGGTAAAATTATTGCATCTGAAATCTCTGCAATCGCCGAATCCTTGACCGCGATAATGAATAATTCGGCTTTACTATCTGAAAAATCCAAGTCATCTTTTGGAATCGCCTCGTAAACTCGCTCGGTAATTCTTTCAGCCGATTTTATACTACGCGCATAGATTTCTGTAACAGTATGCCCGGCATCTTCCAAGGCAGGTGCTAAATGCCAAGCAACATTCCCTGCACCAATAATTGCGATTTCAAACTTCATAGTGAAATAAACTCATTTTTGCCCAAAAAGAAAAAGCCATTCAGTCAAGACTGAATGGCTTTTTTTTAAAGTAATAGCTCCTAAATATGTAAAGCTCTATTATCAGTTGCTGCAAGGCAAGCTTCTTTGAATGCCTCTGTATATGTTGGGTGAGCATGTGACATTCTAGAGATGTCCTCAGCGGAAGCTCTATACTCCATCGCTACGACAGCTTCTGCGATCATATCGGCAGTTCTAGGGCCAATCATATGAACACCAAGTATTTCATCCGTCGATGCATCAGCCAAAACTTTCACTAAGCCATCTGTATCCATGGAAGCACGTGCTCGTCCAGAAGCCATAAATGGAAATTTTCCAGTCTTATAATTGATGCCTTTTTCTTTCAATTGCTCCTCAGTATATCCTACCGCTGCCACTTCAGGCCAAGTGTAAACAACTCCTGGAATAAGATTGTAATTGATGTGTGGTTTTTGCCCTGCAATAATTTCTGCGACAAAAGTACCTTCTTCCTCAGCTTTGTGAGCCAGCATTGCGCCTTTTACGACATCTCCAATGGCATAAATGTTAGAAGCAGTGGTTTGCAAATGATCATTCACTTCAATTTGGCCTCTTTCAGTAACCTTTACACCAGCTGCTTCGGCATTAAGTCCATCCGTGTATGGTTTTCTTCCAATAGAAACTAGCACATAATCGCCTTTAATTTCTATAATTTCTCCTTTGGTATTTTCAGCTTTAACGGTGACCTCTTTTCCTTTTGATTCTACGGCTGTCACTTTGTGTTTTAGGTAGAATTCAAAGCCGATTTTCTTCAAAGATTTCTGAAGTTCCTTACCCATGGTTCGATCCATAGAAGGTATTAATGAATCCATAAACTCAACGACTGAAACCTTTGCACCCATTCTTCCATAAACCGACCCAAGTTCCATTCCGATCACACCACCACCAATTACGATGAGATGTTTTGGAATTTCTTTCATCTTTAAAGCTTCAGTGGATGTAATTACACGATCCTTATCTAGTTTAATAAAAGGAAGACTTGCAGGTTTTGAACCGGTAGCGATAATTACATTCTTGCCTTTGATCTCTTCAGCAGATCCATCATCTTTAGTCACTTTAACTGTGGTATTATTGACAAAAGACCCCATTCCCTGATGGATATCAATCTTATTCTTTTTCATCAAATAGGCGATTCCGTCCACATTCTGCTTCACGACATCATCTTTTCGAGCAATCATTTGCTTGAGATCAACTTTTAAGTTGCTCAGGTTAATGCCATGAGTTTTGAATGTATGGGCAGCATTATGGTAATGCTCAGAGGAATCAAGTAATGCTTTTGAAGGAATGCATCCCACATTAAGGCATGTTCCACCTAGCGTTGGATATTTCTCAACTATCGCTGTCTTCATCCCTAATTGAGCGCAACGGATGGCAGCTACATATCCACCAGGTCCAGATCCGATCACTATTACGTCGTACATTTCTTTTCAAATTTAAAGTCCAGAAGCCAACCCCCAGACTAGTTAAAATAAGGGCAGTCTAATCCCTGACTAGTTAAAATCTATTTTAAACTCCAAATAATAAGCGAGTCGGATCTTCCAATAATTGTTTCACACGAACAAGGAAGCTCACAGATTCTCTGCCATCAATTATTCGGTGATCGTATGACAAAGCGAGATACATCATCGGAAGGATTTTAACCTCACCATTTACAGCCATCGGGCGCTCTACGATATTGTGCATTCCTAAAATCGCAGATTGTGGTGCATTGATGATTGGGGTTGACATCATAGATCCGAAAACTCCACCATTCGTGATCGTGAAAGTTCCTCCAGTCATTTCTTCAATGGATAATTTATTGTCTCTAGCTTTTCCAGCAAGTCTTACAATTTCTTTTTCTATTTGATCAAATGACATCGATTCCGCATTTCTCACCACTGGAACAACGAGTCCTTTTGGAGCTGAAACAGCGATAGATATATCACAAAAATCATTGAACACCATTTCATTGCCATCAATTTTAGCATTTACTGCAGGCCATTCTTGTAGCGCGACACATACCGCTTTCGTAAAGAAGGACATAAAGCCTAGTCCTACTCCATGCTTTTCTTTGAATTGATCCTTGAATTTAGAGCGCATATCCATGATTGGCTTCATATTGACTTCATTGAAAGTAGTCAACATGGCTGTTTCATTTTTCACAGCAACTAGCCTTCTTGAAACAGTTTTCCTCAAGGAAGACATTTTTTCTCTTCGCTCATTTCTTGAACCAGCAACAGGAGTTGTAGCTGCCTCAGCCTTAGTTTCTGATTTTGGAGCACTTGGAGATGCAGGAGCAGATTTTTTTGCAGCTTCAGCATCTTCTTTTGTAATTCGCCCGTCTTTCCCTGTTCCTGAAATTTCAGAAGGTGCTATTCCTTTCTCTGAGAGAATTTTTGAAGCTGCTGGAGAAGCATGTCCTGTCGCATAGGAATCTTTTCCAGCTGCTGGGGCATTACTTGGTGCAGGAGAAGAATCTGTACTGGAGCTTTGAGCTGGGTCTCCTTCCATTACTTCAATTTTACAGATTGTACCGCCAATTTCTAAGGTATCTCCCTCTTTGGCTACGTGGCGCAATATGCCTGTTGCTTCAGCAGGTAATTCAAAAGTGGCTTTGTCTG
>JAHEBE010000379.1 GCA_024642365.1 Algoriphagus sp. | reverse complement strand
GGAAGTGGAAAGCCGGAAGCTTACCTACCGAAATTGACCGTGAAGACTGCCTTGCAAAAAGACAAGGTGATCTTATCAATCGGGGATAACGGAGGAGGCATTCCCAAAGAGATTCAGGACAAAATCCTCCAACCATTTTTCACTACGAAGAAGGGTACGGAAGGAACAGGGCTGGGTCTATCTATTACGCATGATATTGTCAAAGCGCATGGAGGGGAATTGGACATTGAATCCCAACCAGGAAGTACCATTTTCAAAATCCATTTAACCCTCTAAAAAATGAAAGCAAAATCAATCAAAGGAAAGTCAACAGAAGAAATCAAAAATGCATTGATTGATAGCCTGTCAGATGGGTTCAAACCCACACTGGCCATCGTTTTTATGTCATTCAAGCTGGACATTGACGCGGTGTGTGAACTTTTAAATAAGGAAAAGATTCAGGTCTTTGGAGCCACTTCATGCGGTGAATTTATCAGCAGTGAAATCGAAGAAAAAAGTATTGTGATCATGCTGCTTGATATGGATCCGGCTTATTTTAAATTAGTTTTTCTTGAAGTTGGAGATCGTTCAGATTTTGAAATTGCAAAACAGGTTGGTGAAGAGGGGAAAAAAACCTTCGCGAATGCGGCATTTATTATTACTTCCGGATCGAGTAATGAAATAGATGGTGAGGAAATCATCAAAGGCATTGAAGATGGATTTGGGGGTGGGGTCACGATTTTCGGCGGAATGGCTGGCGATGACATGACCATGATGGGCCCTAAAGCATTCACCTATGGCAAAAGCAGCACCAAAGGCCTTACAGCACTAATTATAGACGAGGATAAAGTGGAATTGTCAGGTGTAGCCACCTGCGGCTGGAAACCTATCGGGATCACTAAAATCGTTACCAAAAGTGAAGGCAATATCATTTATACCATCGATGACAAGCCAGCACTGGATCTGGTCATGAAATATCTGGGACTCAATCTGGAAGATCATGTGAACACTACTGTTTTTAATCTTGGAGCAAATTATCCCTTGCAACTGGAAAGAGAAGGCGCTCCTGCGGTGATGAGAACTGCCCAGTTGGGTAATATAGAAGACCGTTCACTGATCTGTGCCGGTAATGTTCCCCAAGGATCAAAAATGCGGTTTTCTCTACCCCCAGATTTTGATGTGATTGAAACCGTTGTCGAAGAGTGTATGGAAGTAAAAGAGAAACAGCTCCAGGATGCCGATGCCCTGATCATGTTTTCCTGCATCAGCCGGTATATGTCTTTCGGTGTGATGAGCAGCGAAGAAATTGAACGGGTACAGGCTGTATGGAATGCACCTATGGTTGGTTTCTTCAGTTATGGTGAGTTTGGAAAAGCAAGAGCTGGTAAGCATGAATTTCACAACAACACCTGCTGCGTTTTGGCACTAAAAGAGAAAAAATAACATGGATAAAAATCTGCAAGACCTTACAGACTTCATCCAGCAAGACCCAAATATGCCTGCTGAACAGAAGGAATATGTATTGAAGTCATTAAAAGCTGTTGATAAAGAACTGCAGATTTTATCCTTTAAGCTCGACCGAACCGAAAAAGTAAAGCGAACTACCGCCATTCTTCTTGAAGAAACCATCGAAGAACTTGAGCAGAAAAGAAATGCAGTGGAAGAGGCAATGGTAGAGCTCAAAGCCACGCAGGCTCAACTCGTGCAGCAGGAAAAACTCGCCTCACTTGGCCAGCTTACCGCCGGCATCGCCCACGAGATCAAAAACCCGCTCAACTTTGTGAATAACTTTTCTGATCTGAGTAGGGAACTGATCGATGAGGTTTTTGCAGAATTAGAAAATCTAGAATCCTCGGATACCAAGGAGGAGATCATTGCGATCCTCCAAGATGTGAAAAGTAATCTTGCCAAAGTTCACGAACACGGCACTCGAGCCGATAGCATCGTCACTTCCATGCTCCAACATAGCCGAGCTTCGGGAAGCAAGCGAGAGCCAAAAGCATTCAATCCATTGGTTAAGGAATTTGTTAACTTATCCTTTCACGGGATGCGGGCAGGCAAATCACCAATCAATGTGGATATCGACTTGCAGCTTGATCCAAAAGTTGGGGACGTAACGCTAATCAGCGAAGATTTTTCTCGTGTGATTTTGAATCTCTGCAACAATGCCTTTGATGCGATGCGGGATAAACTGAAGACGGGAGACGGGAGACCGAAGACTGAAGCTTACTTACCGAAATTGACCGTGAAGACTGCCTTGCAAAAAGACCAAGTGATCTTATCAATCGGGGATAACGGCGGAGGCATTCCCAAAGAGATTCAGGACAAAATCCTCCAACCATTTTTCACTACGAAGAAGGGTACCGAAGGAACAGGACTGGGGCTATCTATCACGCATGATATTGTCAAAGCGCATGGTGGGGAATTGAAGGTAGAATCAAATTTAGGAGAAGGATCAATTTTTAGTATTTCCATACCAACCCATTAACATGAAAATCACAAAACAACAAATGGAAGAGGCGAAAGTAGCCCATGATCTTTATTGGGAAAGCTACTTGAGTGGAGATGTGAAAACATTGAGTTCGCTTTTGGATGAGCATTATACCCAGGTAGGTAGTGTGGAAAATGAGGTTTTTTTCAACAAAAAAGATGCGGTTCAATTTGTTGTCGATACGATAGATCAGATCGTAGGGAATCTGGAAATGCGCAATAGGATTACAAAATCCGAAATATTAGGTGAATTTATTTTATTTCAAGAACAATGCGAGCTCTATGTTTTGAGTGAAGACGATTGGGTCTTCTATTCCAAGTTTCGAGCTTCCACCTTGATGCAAGATCAAGAATCAGGATGGAAAATAATTCATCAGCATTCCTCCCTGCCTGATTCAAAAGCAGAAGAAGGGGATAACATTGCCCTTGAAAAGATTACCGAAGAAAACCTCCA
>JAHEBE010000378.1 GCA_024642365.1 Algoriphagus sp. | reverse complement strand
TGATCTTGCTTCTAGAACTTCACCCCAAAAGTCATGTAGAAAGTTCTCCCATCAGCAGGCATGATTCCTGGTCCTGGATACCCTCCCGCCCTTCTGGTGAAATAGCTTTCGTTGGTCAGATTATTTACGCCTGATTTGAGGCTATATTTTTTCTTTAAGGTGTAACTAGCCGAAAGATCCTGGACCGAATAAGCCGGTATCAATCCCGATGTCGCTCCAGCATTTGGCTCTACCGAATTGCCTGCATCTGCAAACGCTTGACCGATATCACTCAACTGCCAAGTCATCGAGAAATCCTTGAATCGATAAGTTGCACCATAGCGATTGATTTTTTCTGGTGCGTTTTCCACCCGATTTCCGGCAAGATTGCTTTCTACGATTTCCCCATTGATGATACTCGTACGGGCAAAATCTTGATAGCTAGCATCAATAAAGGCAAGGGATGCAAAAAGGTGGATGTAGCCAAAATTTGAATTTCCTACAAAAGCCGTAATTGGATCAAATTCCACAAAAGCCTCCAGTCCTTTGCTAACAGAAGTTCCTAGATTGGTTCGATACTGGTATCGACTCCCATCTGGATTGGTTTGAGTGATAGTGCCAATTCGATCGGAGTAATTCAGGTAAAAGAAGCTCGCATCAAAATTTAAAAAAGAACCTACATTTCCTCGGTAGCCAAAATCAAAATTATAGCCACTCGCATCTTTCAAGTTGGGATCAATCACATCTGTGGTCGCTGGAGGAGTCAAATCAGAGATCAAAACAGGACGATATGCCTGGCTGAAATTAGTGTAGAGTTCTGTCGTCTTTGTCAGATGATACTCTCCTCCTACTCCCAGCAAAGCAAAAGTTCTTGTTCGAGTTTCAGGGGCCAATAGCTGTGGGGTCCCATTCGTTGTGTTGAGGATTCCTTCCATTTGAGAAGAAATGTGTTCCACACGAATCCCTCCAGTTACTAAAAGTTGATCAGTGACTTGAAACATATTTTCAACAAAAGCCGCATAATTGGTATTGTTGAAATCTAAGTCTCGGGGAAAAGAGGCTTCTACCAAATCAAAATTCATATCAGTTCCCGTATCTCCAACTCCTCGTTGATTTCGATCAATATTTCCTTTGTAGAATCGAATCCCACTGACCAGATTTTGATTTTTTCCTAGGAAAGAATAACTCGTGCTGAGGCGTAGTTCCGTCCCAAAAGTATGGTACATATCACGATCTACCTGTCGATTTCCTAAATCATCTTCTTGCGTAATAGACTGCATGAAACCCACGCTATTTCTTTGTGCGATAGATCCAAAAGCCTTTAAATTCAACTTGGTTTTGGAGCTTATCAAATAATCTGCATTCAAAGAAGGAATGAACCAAGGTGTACTAAACCAGTTTCTTGAGCGGGTACTTTGTTGGGGATTAGCCTCAAACTGTTCATCGGTCAAACCTCCCGGTTGCTGACTTTCAGTAGTCATATAGGTCATTTCTGTTCCTATTTTTAGACGGTTACTAACTGCATAATTGACTTCCAGATGGGCGTGATCGGTATTGAAATAACCATTTTCTCGCCAGCCATCACCCCGCCGCTTTTGATAATAAGCAGTATAATCCCACTTCCCTTCAGTCCCTCCGATATAATTGAAGGTGCTGAAAAGACCGTTACTTCCTACCGTATTGATGGATTCGGCAGTGAATCTAGTTGATGGATCCGGCTTTCGAAGGACAAAATTCATCAAGCCGCCAAACTGTGGACCATACTGCAAAGAAGAAGCTCCTCTAATAATCTCGATATTTTCAACCACTTCCATGGGAGGAGTAAAATAGGCTTCAGGATAGCCCATCGGATCAGGAGTAATATCGTAGCCGTTCATTCGGACATTAAACTCCCAAGAACGATTCGGGCTCAAGCCTCTTGAAGCCACTCCAAGTTGAATTCCTGAACCGTCATTTTCCCAAATTGAAATCCCCGGAGTCCGACCAAAAATCTGCCTGCTATTATTCATGGCTAGGTTTGCATCGATCTCACCTAATCGAATTACTTCATTTTTTCTTCCGGCATTAATTCGGAAATCCTCCACTTCAGGTAATCGCCCCTGTCCATTCATGCCTCGACTAGCCATCAATTCAAATGACTCTAGCCAGATTTCGTCCTCAATCAATTTGATATCAAGAATTTCCAGCGAGTTTCCAGTGATAGAAATTGAGATTTTTTGAGACTTAAAACCAATCATAGAGGCTACTAACTTATAATTCCCAGCTGGGATATCTTTTAGAAAATAAGCTCCATTTTGATCGGACTGCACGCCCCTTACTGTTCCTTCCAATGAAATAGAAACACCGGCAATCGGGTTGTTAGACTCATCCAGAATTTTTCCTTTTACGGCATTCTGCTGCGAAAAGGCATTAAAATTAGAAACCAGAACTAGTAAAATGATGGAATAAAAAACCTTCATATATTCTTCTTTTTATTTAGACTTGTTTTAAATAATGATGCAAATCTATTATCTGGATTAATTCTAAACAAGAACTATTTAGAATATTTCTAATTAAAATTTCTCCTTTACATCGGGTTGTTTTTAGTCAGAAAGGTTAACTTTTAAGAATCAATCTATTACCTATGAAGAATTCCTTTTTACTCCTTTTTGCTTTTGCTTTTCTAATTTTTGGCTGTAGCCAAAAACCCAAACCCAAGCCAAATATCTTATTCATTTTTGCTGACGACCAGCGGGCAGATGCGCTTGGAATAGCGGGTAACCCTATTTTGAAAACGCCTAACATCGATCAGCTTGCTCAATCTGGGACCCGATTCACGAATGCTTATGTGATGGGAGGTAACCATGGAGCGATTTGCATGGCAAGCCGAGCGATGTTGCTTTCAGGCAAAGGCCTTTTTAGGGTATTTGATAAATTAGCCGGGGAGGAAACCATGCCGATGTATTTTGAA
>JAHEBE010000377.1 GCA_024642365.1 Algoriphagus sp. | reverse complement strand
AAAAATTCTTTGAGGATTAAGTCATTAAACCCATTAGCAGATTCACAGGAGACAACCAAGTTCAAGGATTTTTCTCCCTCGAATAGCGTGTTTTCAGCATCCGCTCTTTTAATCTTTATTTTAATCGGTGGGAAGCTACATTTTTCTCTTCTGGAATTTCCCCTAGCTCTTAAATCTACCTTAATCGAATCCCAATTGCCTTCGTTGTTTTTAAAATGTAGGAAACTGCTGAAATAGACACTGTCTGATTTAGATTGTTTGAGCTCATCCAAAGAAATCGAAAAGGCTACGTCCAAGGGATCTTGCGTGCTGAAAAGAGATTTTTCTTGATACGCAGCGACCGCTGCTGTCCATGAAAAAGACAGAGAAATTAATAAGCAAAGTTGTGCCAACAGTTTCATTGGTGATTTTCCACTTTAGTTTTTCTCTTTTTCATTTACGTGGATTCGGGGTTTTAGATTACCTGAAAACCATGCACATAAGGATCATCATCGTCGAGAATGATGGTATTGTACCCGTATACTTTAGCCCATCCTTCAATAGAAGGGATGATTGCAGGTTTACCCGCGATTTCGGTTACTTTTTCAATCCGTCCTGTGAATTTGGACCCGATAAAACTTTCATGAATGAATTCATCACCAGGCTTTAGCCAGCCTTTGGCAAACCACTGGGCCATCCGGGCCGAAGTGCCAGTACCGCATGGCGAACGATCAATGGCTTTATCTCCATAAAAAACTGCATTTCTAGCTGTACTCGTAGGGTCCAAAGTTTTTCCAGTCCAAAGCACATGGGAAAGCCCTCGGATTTTACTTTGCTCTAAATGCACAAAATCATACCGTTCATTCATCTTAGCTCGGAGATTTCGTGCCATGGAAATGAGTTGCTCAGCTTTGAAATGTTCCAGCCCAGGAAAATTTTCTTGTGGGTCAACAATGCAATAAAAATTCCCACCGTAGGCTACATCTACGTTTAATTTTCCAAGTTCATCTGATTCGATTTCGAGATTTTCTGCCGCCAAATAGCTTTTTACATTGGTCAATTTTACTGATTTGACTTTTTTTCCCTCTTGCTTGTATTCAATTAGGACTAATCCAGCAGGGGCTTCCATTCGAAGAAATCCAGGCGTTTTTGGATGAATCAAGCCTTCCTCAATCGCGATTGTAATCGTGCCAATCGTTCCATGTCCACACATGGGCAGGCAGCCTGAAGTTTCAATAAATAATACCGCAAAATCATTTTCAGGATCATGTGGAGGGAAAAGCATGGAGCCAGACATCATGTCGTGCCCTCGCGGCTCAAACATTAAACCGGTACGAATCCAGTCATAATGATCAAGGAAAAATTGTCGCTTTTCCAGCATGTTTTCACCTTTCAAAAAAGGAACGCCGCCGGAAACTACACGGACCGGATTGCCACAAGTATGGGCATCTATACATGAAAAGGTGTTTTTCATCGAATTCTATCTGAACTTAAGCTGTGGAGCTTATGAATTATTTTGGAAAAAGGAAAATCACTACGGCTCTCCATCCCCAATCTGCTTTACCGCCATCTGGTGCAGCGAGATTGATCCGAGGACCAACTGAAAATTGGGTTTTCTGCTTACCAAGACTGGTGACAGCACTGATATTTGGGTTAAACCAAAGGGTAGAAGTAGAAGCTTTCCAGTTTTGGGTCCACTCCATATTTGCTCCGATCCCAGCTCCAGACTTCCAGTTGTAGGTGATAAATGGCTGAACCAACATTTGGCTAATATCTGGGCGTTCTTCAGCGCCAGCTACCGACCAAATTTGATTGATCAATCCACCGACCGTCCATCCATTAAATTGCTTCAATGCTACGGCTGTAGGGCCCATTCCAAACTTTTTTCCTGTAAGGAAGTCATTGCTGCCTATTGGAAGCAGAAATGCAGGCCCTACACCCCAAGTGATTTTTTCAGAATTTTTTGGCGAAAAAAAGGCAGACATTACTGCGTCTCCAATTCCCGATTGCTTGCTGCCTTCTTTTGTGACATTGTATTGAGTGATCACTGGTAATACCACTCGAGTGATCATGTTCAGATTTTTCCCCACCGAAATTGGAATCACAGGTTGAATGTTTACGGTGTTTCTGGTTCCGTTAAAATTTCCAATTCCATAATCGGTGTTGATTTGGAAGGGCAGGGAAATCAAAGAGGCGATTGGGTTAGCCAATTTTTTAGCCAATTCAGCAGCATCGTCTTGGGCTTGAACCTGGAAGATGGAGATGGAAACTAATGCAAGAAATAGGAAGATCTTTTTCATGATTTGTTTAATTCAAAGAATAAAAGTTTTGGCTAGATATTAGTTTGTCCATTTTCCATTTACCTGACGCATGATTCCCAACGGATTTCCATCTTTCAATTCATCGGGGAGTAAATTGCTTGGCATATCTTGGAAAGCAATCGGTCTGGCAAATCGCTTGATGGCATGAGCACCGACCGAGGTACTTCTTGAATCTGTCGTAGAAGGAAATGGGCCGCCATGCTGCATGGCAAATCCAACTTCCACACCAGTTGGTACGCCTGCGAAAAGCATTCTACCACATTTTTCTTCGAGCAGATTGATCAATTCTTTATTGGAATTTAATTCTTCTAAATCGGCCCAAAGTGTGATGGTAAGTTGGCCTTTTAGTTTTTCGGCCACGTCCAAAAGTTCGGCTGCGCTTTCATAAACCACCATTAATGCAAAAGCACCGAATACTTCTTCTTGAAAGAAATCATCAGCCATCCAATCTGAGGCACTAATTTCTGCTAAAGCGGGACTAACATTGATCAAATGTTGGGCATCGGGTACTTTTACCCATTCGAGTTCGGAGCGAAGCTGAAGTTCGGTCAGGGATTTATAGTAAGAAGCAGCGATGCCTTCGTGGAGCATGGGTGAAGCCGAAACAGTCTGAATGGCATCTGAAATCGCATTTCCAAAGCGCTCCGCT
>JAHEBE010000074.1 GCA_024642365.1 Algoriphagus sp. | reverse complement strand
CCTAAACTAAGCCGGTCTATTCCGGACTTTTTCCAAGCTTCCAAATTTGACAGACTTAAATCGTCAGGATTGGCTTCTAAGGTTACCTCTTTGATTTCACAAGAAAAACTTGTTTGGATTTTATTCAATAGTTGGTCAATCAGGTTGGGAGAAAGCAAAGAAGGTGTCCCACCACCAAAATAGACGGTTTCAATAACAGCTTCACCGAGGTAACTCTTTCTCAATTCGAGCTCCTGGCCAATCGCCGCTACCATTTCTTCTCTTCGATCAAGATTAGTAGAGAAGTGAAAGTCACAATAATGACAAGCTTGCTTGCAAAAAGGTATATGGATGTAAATGCCTGCCAAAATGATTTCTATTAATTTGCGAATATAATCAATCCCCTGCTGCCTCTTGAAAACCCAGTTTTTGGTCGCTCTTATTTTTTTAAGTCTTATTCCATGCTTTGGCTATGGGCAAGCCACCCATTTTTTGACTTGGAAAACAGAACCGCCTACTGAAATTTTTGGCGAGCGGGTTTTTATGGATGAGCTTGAAAAGCAATTTTTTATCGATTCTTTGAAAAATGGGTTGATTGCTACTGGATTTTTAGAATTGACCCAGGAAGAAAAAAGTTTGGGGTCAGATTCTTCAGCACTTATACTGAGTTTGGGGGCGAAGTATTATTGGAAGGAAATTAAAACCGATGAGATTCCTGTTTCGATAAGAGATAAAATTTCTCCTTTAAAGCCGGATTACAACAGCTTAATACGTTGGATGAAAGAGGCGACTCTTTTAGCTGAAAATCAAGGGTTCCCTTTTGCACAAATTAGGCTAGGTCAAATTGAGAAAAGGGGTGATTCGATCGATGCGAGTTTGATTTTTGATAGAGGGCCATTGATTACTTGGGATTCTGTTGAAGTTATTGGAGATACTAAAACACAAAAAAAATATTTGCAGCAGTTGGTTGATCTCCAACCTGGGACTCCTTTTTCTCAGGCAGACCTTTCGGCAGCAGCTGTTTTTTTAAGACGTTCGCCCTACTTTTTATTGGAAGAGCCGCCCATGGTTTCTTTTCAAATTAAAACAGCAAAACCAAGTTTTAGACTTAGAGATCGAAACGCTAACGTTTTGGACGGAATTGTTGGATTGTTGCCTAATGAAAATGAGCCCGGTAAAATGCTCATCACTGGTCAGTTGGATTTGGAATTATACCATCTAGGCGGAAAGGGAAGGGATGTTCTATTGCATTGGCAACGACTCAATATCCAAACCCAAAGTTTAGATATTTCTGCAAAAGAATCCTTTTTGTTTAATTCACCTTTGGATGTAAAAGTGGGCTTTAATCTTTTGAAACAAGACACTACTTTTCTCAATCGGTATTTCAGTTTAGATTTTGGATATCGAATTTCTAATTCGGGGTACCTAACTTTTTTTGCAAAAAGGCAAGCAGGAGATTTGATCAGTACCTTCAGGTATCGCGAAAACACTGAATTGCCAGAGGTTGCAGATTTCAGATGGAATCAATATGGAATTCATTTTGAGCTGAATAAGCTTGATGATCCTTTTTTGGCAAGAAGGGGATGGCTTTTACAAAGTGAATTTGCAGCTGGGAATAAGAAAATTCTTCAAAATACTGGAATTCCTGATGAGGCTTACCTAGGAATAGATCTCAACACTCCACAATACCAAGGAAAGATTTTAATTGAAAACCATTTTTTCCTTAGCCCTAATTTCGGACTTTGGCTTAGAGGAAGTGGTGGAATCATGCGCAATGAAAATCTTTTCCTGAATGATTTATTTCGGCTTGGTGGATTAAAAAGTATCCGTGGATTTAATGAGAACTTTTTTTATGCTAGATCCTACGGGTTTATTAATTTTGAGCAGCGATTATTCTTTGACAAAAGTTCCTATTTGATGGTTTTTGTGGATGGCGGGATGATTGAAAACCCGTACTTTGCGGCATCAAAAGATTACCCGGTTTCATTTGGAGCAGGTATTAATTTGGAGACAGGTTCAGGGGTTTTTAGATTTATTTATGGACTAGGAAAGTCCAATCTTCAGCCTCTTGAGTTTTCATATTCACGAATTCACTTTGGCTATTTGGCTAGGTTTTAAATAAATGAGAGCATTTCAACTATTCTTAGTTTTCTTTTTTTCAAGTTTTGTTTGTCAAGCTCAATTGCTTGAAGATTATCAAGATTTATGGGAGGATGGCGGTGAAACCACCTGGTTTGAGTCTAATGACCGATTAATTTTGCCATTAGATTTATCCACTTTTCCCTACGCATATTTTTCAATTGAGATTCCAGAACAGACAGTTGTATTTCTAGGGGAGAAGTTATGGTTCTTTACTAGCCAGGATACCACCTTAAACACGAGCTTGGCAGATTTTAAGCTTATTGCCAATAGTTCCAAAATAAATCTGACTTTGTTCAAAACTGGGATTTCTCTAGAGGAAGTAAGTGCTAAAAAGGTCATGAACCTTGAGGGACCAGAAAAAGAGCTTACTGAAGAAGTCTTTGTTAAAGAAAAAATGGGGCTGAATAGACAGGAAATTAAAGATTTCTTCACGTTTACGCTAGTCATCATTTTGGTTCTGGTTACTGCCTACAAAAGCGCCTATCCATTTATTTTTAAAGTAATTGCACGACCGATTTCATTGCTGAATGCTGAAGATTTCTCAGACTCAGGGAGTCTTCAAAAATTCTTTTCCTTTGATGTCCTTTTCTTTGTTTTGGTAGTCAATATGATTTCTGCTTTGGCAGTAATTCTGAGTGTGGTTTTTTTCAAGGAAGCTTGGTTGGAAGCTAGAGTAATAATCAATTTTCAAAACTTGATGACAGGGTGGGGCTTGATTTCGTTGGCTTTATTCATCCTTACAATTATCAAGTTTACCACCATTCGAATTATTGCTTATTTATTTGAGTTGGGTAAAGTTGAATTTGCACATTTTTTCTACCTCTTGAGATTAGTATTAATCACAGTTTCTGCCTTGGTTTTGATTTTAGCGTATTTCATCATGAATGATTTTTACTTGATCAAAACTGCTTTGGGAATTTCATTTACCATATTTTTCTGGATCTATATCCTTGGCACTTTTATCCTATTCGTCAGTATGATGAATCGGCTGAGCTTTAAGAAATATCATTTATTTACTTACCTTTGCATCGCTGAATTAGTACCCTTTTTGATTTTGGCAAAGTGGGTCATTGTCATAGGAGGGTAATTTTGATTTTTAAACCAAATAAAACGAATGAGCGCAGTTACAAAAGACAGGTTTAGACCAGTAAAAAGTATCCTCGTATCACAACCAGCTCCAAGCGATGCTAATTCTCCTTACAAGCAATTAGCAGAAAAGTATAAGCTTAAAATAGATTTCAGGCAATTTATTAAAGTTGAGCCAGTTCCGCCAAAGGAGTTTCGAAAGCAAAAAATTGATATTTTAAAGCATACGGCAATCATTTTCACAAGCCGAAATGCCATCGATCACTTGTTTGCTATTTGTAAGGAATTCAAAATAGAAATGCCAGCAGATATGAAATACTTTTGTATTTCTGACCAAACTGCGCACTACCTTCAAAAGTATATTGTGATTCGAAAGCGAAAGCTTTTTGTTGGTCAGCGAACTGCTCAAGATTTATTTGATTATTTCAAAAAACATAAATCAGAGAAATTTTTATTTCCATGCTCTGATATCCGTAAAGATGATATTCCTGAGTACTTTGAAAAGAATGGAATTGCCTTTACCGAAGCTATCATTTACCACACGTTAGCGGCAGATTTATCTGACTTGGCAGATGTTAAGTACGATATTTTGGCTTTTTTCAGTCCTTCAGGGATCAAATCTTTAAAAATAAATTTTCCTGATTTCGTTCAAGGTAAGACAAGAATTGCTGCATTTGGACCAACTACAGCCCAGGCTGTCAGGGACTTAGATTTGATTTTGGATATTGAGGCCCCTATGCCAAACGCGCCTAGCATGACAGGAGCCTTAGAACTTTATGTGAAAAAGGCGAATAATTTGTAATTCTAGGAATCAAAAGGAGGAGTTTTTCAGTTTAAATTCTTAACCTAGGTTATTATTGGAATTAATAGGATAAAAATGTTTGAAAAAGGCCAGCTGAAATACGTTTCTTCCCTTTGCGTTTTTGCAATTCTTTTTTTAGGAAGCCTGACTTCACTGGCCCAGCAGGACGCGCAGTTTACTCAATACATGTACAATGGGATGTATTATAATCCAGCATTTGCTGGTAAACAGGATGGATTTCGTTTTTCAGCACTTCACAGGTCTCAATGGCTAAATTATAGTACTTCTTCTGGTCAAGCGGGAGCGCCAGTTACACAATTAATTACTGCTCAAGGTAGATTAGAGGGGAAAGACATAGGTTATGGGATAACGATTGTTAACGATCAGATTGGGCCAACAGGAAATCTTGAAGTAAATCTTCAGGGCGCTTATCATAAAAAGATTAACAGAGCCACTTTGAGTCTGGGTGCTTATGTTGGAATGTTTTCCAGTTCAATCAATTACGATGAGCTTGTGGTGGTCAATCCAGAGCCTGGATTACCAACAGCTGGAAAAGAAAGCCAAATGAATTTAAATTTTGGAGCTGGACTTTTATTCGATCGTGGAGATTATTATATCGGAGTAAGCAGCAGGCATTTGAATCAACCAAATTTTGACTTTGGAGATGGATCTTATGCAAACCAATTAAAAAATCATTCGTATCTACTTTTAGGTTATCGGTTTAGGCCAATAGGACAATTAGCGATAGAGCCGAGTTTCTTATTAAAATCTGTTTCCTTGAATAATTTTTCTTACGAAGTAAGCGTTATAGCTACACATCAAAATAGAATTAGTGGTGGATTCGGCTTTAGAGGAGAAGAATCCATTTCTTTGATTTTGGGCTACAGTTTGCTAAAAGATAATTCACTTAAACTTGGATATTCTTTTGATTTGGTCTTTGGAGGATTGGAAGCAAAAGCACCAACAAGTCATGAATTATTGTTAAGGTATTCTTTATCAAAAGTAACCAGAGAGTTTGACCGAGTTATTCAGCGAACTCCAAGGTTTAGGTTTTAAAACTCGGGGAGGTCTATTTCACATGTTGGATTAAAGACTTTTGTGTGTCGTAATTTTTGGCAGGTTATTTGCATTATTGTGCCAAATTCAGCTAAATTTCGCACCTTGGCCTAGTTTAAAGACCGTAATTTATCTAATGAACGAAAAAACGTCATTTATGTATAAAAAAATGAATTTGCGCTTTTTGCCCATCAGTTTAGGGTTGGCAGTTGCGACACTTTTACCTGGCTGTGGGCTTTTCAATAAGAAAGGATCGGCAAGTGAAAAGATGAACCGAAGAGGAGAAGTTTCCGGTGTTCCTAAAAGAGAGAACTGGCAACAAAATCTTCCGTATGACATGGTCCCAGTAAAAGCAGGAACTTTTTGGATGGGTCAATCAGATGAAGACATTGCTTTTACGCAGTCTTCTCTCAATAAGCAAATTACCATTTCGGAATTTTTTATGGACAAATATGAAGTGTCCAATAATAAATACAGACAATTTTTAGAGTCTGTTAAGAATGGAGATTTGGATAATGGTACTCCAACTACTTTAAAAGATCCTCCCCAGTTTGATTTTGAGGAGTTAAAACCAGATACAACTGTTTGGTCAACTAGTTTTACTTACCATTATGGTGATCCATTAATGGAATTTTACTTTGATCACCCAGCATTCGATGATTATCCTGTCGTTGGTATCAGTTATGATCAGGCGAATAAATATTCGGAATGGAGAACTTACTACCAAAATTCACGCGATGAATCCAATTATGATGCACCTGGTTTTAGACTTCCAACTGAAGCTGAATGGGAATATGCAGCTAAAGGAGGAAAAGATGTAGCTAAATATCCTTGGGGTGGTCCATATTTGAAAAACAAGAGAGGATGCCTGATGGCTAACTTCAAACCTGGGAGAGGTAATTACATTGATGATGGATTCGCATATACTGCTCCAGTTGATGTGTTTGCACCAAACGGTTTTGGACTATATAATATGTCTGGAAATGTGGCTGAGTGGGTAATGGATGCCTATGCTACTACATCAAGAACAGTTACTTGGGATTTGGATCCTGTATACAAAGATCCGAACGAACCAAGAAAAGTAGTTAGAGGCGGTAGCTGGAAAGATATTGCGCACTATTTAGAGACTAGTACAAGAACTTATGAATATGAAGATGTTGCTCAGGCTCATATCGGATTCAGAACAGTTATGACATTTATTGGTAGATCAGGATCAATGGATGTGAAAAGTTCAAAAAGAAAGAAAAGATAAACCCCACTATAAAATCACTTAAACCTTAATTTATTCTTAAAATGGCTAGTAACAGCAACTCTTTCTCAGCTAAATTCTATTCCAGTATCATGCCGAAAGTTTACGGTATCGGTGCTGCTGTCGTAATCTTAGGTGCAATGTTTAAAATCTTGGATTGGGCAGGTGCAAACTGGATGATCGGTATAGGATTGACCACTGAGGCTATTATATTCTTCCTTTCGGCATTCGAGCCAAAGTCAGAAGAAGTTGATTGGTCTTTAGTTTACCCAGAATTAGCTGGTGATGCACCAGCAGCGAAAAGAACAGTAAAATCTTCAGCAGGAGACAACACTGCTCAAAAATTGGACGAGATGCTTGCTAACGCAAAAGTTGGTCCTGAATTAATTGAAAGCCTTGGCAAAGGAATGCAGAATCTCGCTACTTCAGCTGAGAAAATGGGTAACCTTGCTGATGCAGCAGTAGCAACCAATGAGTACGCTACAAATGTAAAATCTGCTGCAAAAACGCTTGTTGACATGAATGCATCTTATAGCAAGACTGCTGCAGCTCTTACTGAAATGTCTTCGGCTTCTCAAGATGCAAAAGCTTATCATACACAAGTACAAGCAGTCACAAAAAATCTTTCTGCTTTGAATTCAGTCTATGAATTAGAACTTCAAGATGCGAATAGCCATGTGAAAACTTTGAATAAATTCTATTCTAACATGACTGCGGCTATGGAAGGTCTAAGTGAGGCTGGAAAAGAAACAGAAGCTTTCAAAAACGAATTATCAAAATTGAATCAGAACGTGAGTTCATTGAATAAAATCTATGGTGGAATGCTTTCCGCTATGAAAGGTTAATTTCTCTTCAATTCATTTTAAAACCATTAAAACCTAAAAAATGGCAGGAGGTAAAGAGACACCTAGACAGCGGATGATTGGTATGATGTACCTGGTTTTGACTGCCTTATTGGCACTCCAGGTAAGCAACCAAATTCTCCAAAAATTTATTTTGTTAAATGATGGAATGGAAAGAACTTCCAAAAACTTCATTGGCAAAAACGTATCTACCGTTGAATCAATAGCCTATACGGTCGAGCAGCAGGGTAACAAAGAGGTAGACGTACCGAAAGTTGGTGCGGCCCAAGAGGTTAGATCAGCTACCAAAGAGATTTATGATTATTTGGAAAGCTTGAAGCAAGATTTGATTGTTCAATCAAATGCTAAAAACGATGAAGGAAACTTTGTCAACGCCAACCTTAAAAATACAGAGATCACAGGTAACCTTTTTGCTAACAATGGGAAAGGTGAGGAAATGAAGCAAAAGTTAAATGCTTATCCTGCCCAAATTTCTGCGATACTTAGCAAGATTGGTTTTCCAGATATGCAATTTCCAGAAATCGCTAAAGACGCTAAAGACATTGAGCTTTTTGCAAATGATAATGAGGTAAATGGAAAAGACTTTGTTGCATTGAACTTTGTGAAATCTCCTGTTGGTGCAGTGATTGCCTTGCTTTCTCAATATCAAAATGAAGTATTGAATATTGAGAGTGAGTCATTGAAAGCAATCCAGAATTCAATTGGATCATTTTTCTTCAAGGCTGATGTTACTGAGGCAAGAATCGCTGCGATTTCAAATGTAGTGGCAGCGGGTACAAAATTTGAAGCTGATATGTTTATTGCTTCAAGTTCGACATCTGCAGCGCCAACAATGTCAGTGGATGGTAGATCTGTCCCAGTGGATGCAAAAGGCTTTGGTAAAATCGAATTTTCAGTAACTCCAGCAGGTCAATATGATGACAGGGGTTTGGCAAAACGAGTTTTAAAAGGTGAAATTATTACAAATGTTGGTGGTGAGGATAAAGTTCTCCCTGTTGAATATGAATATTTCGTCGCTCAGCCTGTGATTAAGGTTTCTTCAGAAGTTGTTCAGCAACTTTATGCAGATTGTGCCAATGAATTATTAATCGAAGTTCCAGCACTCGGAAATAGCTATTCTCCGGAGTTCACAGTAGCAAATGGTCAGTCCATCAAAGGAAATAAGCCAGGTCAATTAACTGTGATTCCTGGTGCTTCAGGTAAAGTTAACATTGGGGTAAGTAGCGGAGGAAATAAAATTGGTGCGGTGGATTATGACATCAAGCCTGTTCCGGCTCCTTCTTTGGTACCAGTTACCTCAAATGGTGGTGAATTGGATTTGAGCCAAGCACATCCAGTGGGTACATTAACAGGTATTAAGCTTCTAGCAAAGCCTGAGCCTACATTTGGAAGAACAATGGCTAAAGATGCTAATTTCGAAGTAACAGGAGGAGAAATGAGATTGTTAAGAAATGAGGTTCCAAGACAAACTGTTCAGATTTCTTCAGGCAATTCACTCAGCATGCGTTCGTTATTAGAAAGTGCAAAACCTGGCGATGATATCGTTTTTGAAATTCGTCAAGTAACACGTACAAACTTTAGAGGGAATAAAATTCCTTCCGAATTGAGACAAATAATTCGAATTCCGATTAAATAATTCGGAATCCGGTTTAGAAAATACAATGCTTATGAAAAAGATTCTTTCAAGTTTAATATTGTCATTCTTGCTGGCAATGGGTATTGCACCTTTGACCAGTCAAGCTCAGATTGCGACCAGTGTGAATCCATCTGGTTTTGGGGATCGGCAATTTGTCATGGACACTGTATTTTCTGCAAAGAAAATTCGTGAGGATGATAAAATGTACCAGATTGGTGTCTGGAGAAGAATTGATTTGAGAGAGAAGTATAATCTACCGCTTTATGGTTCAGGAGACACTAAATCAAATGGGATTGTAAATCAGCTTTACAAAGCTATTGTAGACGAAAATGCTCTGGAGGTTTTTGCAGATGCAAATTTCACAACTCCACTTTCAATTGCTGAATTCCAGGAAAACTTCTGGTTGAACGCGACTGGAGATAGTATTTTCGTAAAGCAACTCTATTACCTTGATTTTAAAGAGGATTTTGTTTTTGATAAACATCATTCTGATATGGTTTTTGATATCAAGTATATCGAATTGGTAATGCCTTCAGCCACTAACTCAAATGCTGGTCAAAAGTCAATTGCATTTATTCGTTACAAAGACTTCTACAATCATTTCAAAAATCACCCGGAAGCTCGTTGGATCAATTTCAACAACTTATCTAAAAGTATTACCTATGATGAGGCTTTCGAAACTAGATTATTTAGGTCGGTTGTGAGGAAGTTTACAAATCCGGATGAAGCATTAATTGCAGATTTAATATCTTCTGATAATCCGAATCCTGAAACGCAAGCTTACATCAATGCATTAGCGTTTGAATATAAATTACTTGAATTTGAAAACTCCCTTTGGGAGTGGTAATAAAAAAGGGGCTTTTAAGCCCCTTTCTTTTTTTCTAACCATTCTTTCACAATTCTCGCTTTGCTCTCTCCGATGACTTCAGCAATTGAGTTATGATCTGCTACCGATATTTTTTTGAAAGATTTAAAGTGGCTTAGAAGTTTATCTGCTGTATTTTCTCCTATTCCTGGTATTGTTGTTAATTCTGTTCCAAATGCATTTTTACTTCGCACATTTCTGTGAAATGTAATTGCGAAACGATGCGCTTCATCACGTATCCGCTGTAATAAACGTAGGCTTTCCGATTTTTTATCAATGTGAATTGGATAGGAATCTCCTGGAAAGTAGATTTCTTCCAATCGTTTTGCAATGCCAATGATTGGCATTTGCCCATAAATTCCTAACTCTTGTAAGGCCTCTACTGCCGAAGAAAGCTGACCCTTCCCGCCATCAATAACCACAAGCTTTGGCATGGGCTTTCCTTCTTCTACAAGCCTCCTATACCTGCGGCCAACAATTTCTTTCATACTTGCAAAATCGTTGGGACCTTCCACAGTTTTGACATGATAATGGCGATACTCTTTAATTGCCGGTTTTCCATTTAGAAAGCATACCATACTTGCCACCGGGTTTGTTCCCTGAATATTTGAATTATCAAAGCATTCTATGTGATCTGGTATTTCCTGTAGGCTTAAATCAGATTGCAATTGTCGAATAACCCTATCCTTTTTATCTTGGTTTAAACCAATCAGTAACGCTTTTTCCTTTTTATAGAATAGCGCATTTTTCAACGAAAGCTCGATGAGTTTCTTTTTGTCGCCAATTTTGGGAGAAAAAATATTTAGACCTTCTATGGGTTCAGCGAGTTCAAGATTTAGAATTATTTCTTCTGCATCACTTTGGAATTGGTCTTGTAATCGGATCAATGCTGTAATCAGGAGCTCTTCTGGACTTTCATCCAATCGTTTCTTAAGCTCCACATTTTTTGAAGTAATCAGAGTTCCATTTTTAATCCGCATGTAATTGACGTATGCTGTTTGATCATCTGTGACTATGGTACATACATCAAGATTTTTAATTGAGGGATTTGCAACCAATGATTTGGCCTGGTATTTTTCTAGAAGATCTAGTTTATCCTTAAGTTTTTGGGCTTTTTCGAATTCTAAATTTTCAGCATGCGACTGCATTTCTGATTTGAAATAGGTTTTAGCCTGACCGAGATTTCCTTTTAAAATGTGTTTGGCCTGCTCCAAATCTTGAATGTAAGCGGATTCATTTTGGAGCCCAACACAAGGACCTTGGCAGTTTCCAATATGATATTCCAAACAAACCTTGTATTTGGCTTCAGCGACCTTATAGGGGGACAGATCCAATTTACAAGTACGAATAGTAAATAATTCCCGGATCAGGTCTAGAACATTAT
>JAHEBE010000376.1 GCA_024642365.1 Algoriphagus sp. | reverse complement strand
TCTTCGGTTTATTGATTTGGGGAATTGGTTTTTTCCAGCTCTGGCAAAGCGGTGAATTTTAACCTTCAAAGGAATTAAACATTTTATTAAGAAATCCTCTGGAATAAGGTATAAATATAAGGGCGAACGCCTCCGGAAGGATTGATGAAATCAAAATCAAAACTTTTTAAAAGCTTAAAATCCTTTCCTAATTGATTTTGAAGCATTTCTGAACTATAACGAAGCACCGGAAGTCCTGAGCACTTTTCTGCCCCTGACAGGTTGAATTCAGCAAAGATCACAAACCCATCTGGTAAAAGTTTTTCCTTAATCAGATCAAAGTAATTTTCCTGTTCCTCTTTTTCTAAAAAGAAATGTAGCACAGCTCGATCAATCCAAAGTTTTACCGGTTCAATAGCTTTCAAACTTTTGGGTTGTGTCAAATCATCCAAAATATAAGTTATGCCTGATGGGCCAATTCTAGATTCCAATTGAGATAATGCTACTTCGCTAATGTCAGTCGCGATCAATTTTGAATAGCCTTCTTCATGAAGTTTGTCCAATAAAAGTGTACTTCCAGAACCGGCAATAAGGATTGGTGAATTTTTTGGCAATTGACAGGCATTGATCAAATCGATCATCAATTTTGGATCACTTTCATACCATCCCAAGCTTTCTTCGGAAGTTTTGGTATAGGCTTGATCCCAATGAGATTGTGTTTCTGTGCTGTTAAGGCTTGTTTTTTGGTCCTTTTTTACATCAAAGTTTCCAAGAGTTGGATTTATTTCGACTGATTCCATTTGGCTATTTATTTCCAAAGGTCCAGATCATCTGAAGGTAATTCAGTGAACTTTGTTACATAGGGAATTTCAAGCTTAAAATAATTTGGACAATCGCGGTTGATTAGCTTACTCGAGATTCAGAATATAAATCATAAGCAGCCACTAATGCTTGTCTGGTATAATGTGCTCCAAATCGTTCATAGCTATTAATCTCTCCTCTTGATGATACAAAAACGGGCTGGTATTCTTCTTCCAGTTCATCCCAAATAACGAGCATATAGCTGTAGGAGATCTTACTTTTTCTTCCTGTTTCTAGCCATTGCTCAAAAACTAATTCGTCCAATGGCTTTGGATAATCTTTACTGTCAAACATGGTTTGTTAGGTCCGCCTTTTATTCTATAAGTTGATTGAATTGACTTTTACGAAGCTAAAAATTCAGCTAAAAGTCCCTGGAAATGGTGAACACCCTTTTCCATCTTTGGAGAAAATCTACCAGTTTGATAAACACGAGAGGACATTCCCTTGTAAACTCCTTCGACAACGAACTCATCTTCTCGCTCCACTTTATCCAAGGCGGCTCCAGCTCCGGTATCCAATTTGGATTCATCATACACATAAGTAATAAAACTAACCTTTGTCCGATTTAAGGCGATAGGTTTAACAACATTGATCGAACAACCCCAAGGATAAAAGTTGAACATCATATTAGGGAAAACCCAGAAATAATATGCTGAAATCTGTTTTCCGTAATCTTCATGTGTTTTTGGTAGATCAAAAACATGTTCGCCACCGGAAGAATGCCCCACCTGGAGATTACAATGTTTAAAAAGCTGGGTTTCGTACTTTCCATAATCAAGCACTTCATTTAATCCAGCATGCACAAAAGGAATATGAAATCCTTCCAAGTAATTGTCACAATACAATGCCCAATGCGTGTTCACTAGGTAATCTTTGTTTCTGCTTTTATCCTCCTTGAATTCGTTCAGCGGAAGGAAGCCTACTTTTCGATCCATTTCGTCTATCACAGCTTGAAAATCCATCGAGTCTTTTAACCCTGCAAATAACCAAGGTCCCCATTGTTTCAAAGGAAAACGGTGTAAATGATCTTCTGATCTAGGAAAATCTACAGCCTCTTTGAACTGAGGCATATGCTGGAATTCTCCTTTTAGATTGAACCTTCTTCCATGGTAAGCGCAGGTAATTTGCCTGGATTTGCATGGATCATGACAAAGGATATTCCCACGATGGGTGCAAACATTAGAAATACAAGAAATATTTCCTTGGTCATTTGTTAAAAGCATTGGTTCTTCCAACCCAAATTCCAAAAAGTTAAACGGTTGGATTTGTTGGTCGAGTGAAACCATACTAGTGTCTCCAACAAATTGCCAGGTTTTAGCAAATACCTTTTCAATCAACTCCTCATAGACTTCTTTTGAGCGATAGAATGAAGAAGGCAAAGTAGATGCTTTCGTAATGTCTGGATGGATATGGAATGCTTTCAATTATCTGATTAACTTGTTTGCTTCCAAATTAAGTAATTCCACCCAATTCAAATTTCTTTTGAAAGAAACTTCTTCATCACGGCAGCTCGGATTAATCACAGTAGTCGCACTTGTTGCAGGTGGAATGATTGGATCTGGAATTTTTACACTACCCGCTGTATTAGGAGAATTTGGGGCAATCAGTTTACTGGGATGGATAATTGCAGCAATCGGAGCATATACTTTGGCTATTATTTTTGGAAGATTAAGCAAGGCTATACCTGAAAGTGGTGGTTCGTATGCCTATACAAAAAAAGCTTTTGGGGAATTGCCCGCTTTTGTCGTGGCTTGGGGGTTTTGGCTTTCATTGTTGAGTACTAACGCAGCTATAGCACTTGCTTTTACGGGTTATTTAAGTGTGTTTATTCCTGCAATAGAAAATTCACCATTAGCTATTGGGATTTCTTCATTAGGAGTGATTTGGGGATTGACACTAATCAACTCGCTTTCGATTAGGTCATCTGGAAATTTGCAAGTGGTTACGACGGTATTGAAAGTTTTACCTGTTTTGGTGGTTGCTTTTGGGGGGATATTCTTTTTTAATCTGGATCATTTTACACCTTTTAATCTTTCTGGATCTTCAGATTTCAATGCAATTACAGGAGCTGCAGTGCTTTGCTTTTTTGCGTTTATGGGAATCGAATCTGCTACTGTTCCAGCTGATA
>JAHEBE010000375.1 GCA_024642365.1 Algoriphagus sp. | reverse complement strand
TCTATTGCCAGACTGCTGGAGATGTGCTCAGTGTCAAAATTCCAATCGCAGGAATCGCTGGAGATCAGCAGGCGGCCCTTTTTGGACAATTGTGTACAGAAGCGGGGATGGCAAAAACCACTTATGGCACTGGGTGTTTTCTAGTCATGAATACCGGAACCAAAGCCGTGCAATCTAAAAATCAATTGCTTACTACCGTTGCTTGGAAGATTGGAAACGAGACTAATTATGCATTGGAAGGATCGGTTTTCATTGGAGGAGCGGCGATTCAATGGCTTCGTGATGGGTTAGAGCTTTTCAAAAACGCAAAAGAAACCGAAAAACTCGCGACTAGCCTGCCTGATAATGGCGGCGTATATTTCGTCCCAGCCTTAGCTGGCTTGGGAGCTCCCCATTGGGATCAAGATGCCAGAGGCGCATTTTTTGGCATCACTCGAGGTACGACCATCGCCCATTTTACCCGGGCAGCTTTAGAGGCAATCGCCTATCAAGTCTATGATGTACTCAAAGCCATGGAAAAAGACAGCGGAAAACCAACGGCAGAACTTCGTGTCGATGGAGGTGCTACAGCAAACAACTTCTTGATGCAATTCCAGTCAGATCTACTAGGCTGCGAGCTGAAGCGTCCTCAAATCATCGAAACTACGGCGATTGGAGCGGCATTTTTAGCAGGATTGGCAGTGGGATTTTGGGAGAGCCAAGACGAAATCAAATCCCTTTGGAATGCAGACCGGAGCTTTAGTCCCGAAATGGATTCAGAAGAACGAAGAAAGCTGCTCCATTTCTGGCAAAAAGCAATCGACCGCTCTAAAGCCTGGGTCGAATAGCAATGAATTAGTCTTTATATTCCCAAAAGAATCCCTTCAACACCCAATTTTAACCTTATGAATCCTTACCTCGCAGAATTTATTGGCACCTTACTCCTTTTACTATTAGGATCCGGTGTCGTCGCCAATATGCTTTTACCCAAAACCAAAGGAAATGGTGGCGGAATCATGGAAATCTCAACCGCTTGGGCACTTGCCGTATTCGTTGGAGTGGTAGTGGCAGGACCACATAGCGGAGCGCATTTGAATCCTGCCGTAACCATAGGCTTGGGAATCACCGGGCAGTTCGATTGGGCTTTGGCCCCTGGATATATACTTTCTCAAGTTTCAGGAGCAATGGTCGGAGTAGGCTTGGCATGGCTGATGTATAAAGACCATTATGAAGCTGAAACAGATCCAGGAATTATTGCTGCCCCTTTTGGTACAGGACCAGCTATCCGAAACATTAAGCTGAACTTTCTTTCTGAGTTGCTGGGAACATTCGTCTTGATTTTAGTGATTCTTTACAATTCAGGAGTTAAAATCGGGGATGCTACTGAGACCCCAATCGGAATGGGATCTCTCGGTGCTATTCCAGTTGCATTTTTAGTTTGGGTGATTGGTTTATCCCTAGGCGGAACTACCGGATATGCCATCAATCCAGCTCGGGATTTTGGGCCAAGATTGATGCATCAGCTTTTGCCAATCAAAGGCAAAGGACCTACTGATTGGTCTTATGCATGGGTTCCAATTCTGGGCCCAATAGCCGGTGCAGCCTTAGCAGCAGGAGTTTATTTGATGGCTGGAGCATAGGGCTTTTTAAAGAAATTTCTTAGAAATGGGATATATGGGGATCCTAATCACCAAAAAGATGTATATTCGGTGATTACGATCACTGAATATGCACATTAATCGAAGTCTCTTCCAAATTTTAAAAGCTAAAATCGACTATAGAAAAGCGATTTTACTTCTTGGCCCTCGTCAAGTTGGGAAAACTACGCTAGTCAATAAACTAGCTGGAAGCATTTCTGACCAATTCCTATATTTAAATGGAGATGAACTTCCCATACAAAGCGCACTTTCTAATCCAAACATCACTTTTCTAAAATCCTATTTAGGAAATTCCAAAATCGTGGTAATCGATGAAGCACAGCGAATACCGAACATTGGGCTTTCGCTCAAATTGATCATTGATAATTTTTCAGATATCCAACTTATCGTCACTGGATCTTCCGCTTTGGAACTTTCAGAATCGATCAACGAACCGCTAACTGGAAGAAAATGGGAGTATCGAATATATCCCTTAAGCTGGGGGGAAATGTCCCAAACACTTGGAATGGCAGTTACTTTAGCCAGCTTAGAAAAATACTTAGTTTTCGGAACTTACCCTGAGGTCGTTACTCAAAATGGAAATGAAGTCGACGTTTTGAATAATTTGGCCACCAGCTATTTGTACAAGGATCTTTTGAATTTTCAAGGAATCAGGAAACCAGAACTACTCAATAAAATTTTACAAGCCTTAGCGTGGCAGGTAGGTTCAGAAGTAAGCTTCAATGAACTGAGTCGTACAGTGCAAGCCGACAAGAATACCGTGGCTAATTATTTGGATCTACTTGAAAAGGCCTTTATCATCAAAAAGCTTTCACCTTTTTCCAGAAATCTTAGATCAGAAATAAGTTCTAGTCGTAAATTTTACTTTGTGGACAACGGAATCCGAAATGCGATCATTGGAAATTATGCCCCGATTACTTTGAGGAATGACATCGGAGGACTTTGGGAAAATTTCTTGATGGCTGAGCGACAAAAACTGCTCAGCTACGCTGGCTTTTATGGGCAAACTTATTTTTGGAGAACAGTCCGAGGTCAAGAGATTGATTACATTGAGGAGATTGACGGAAAGATCTATCCATTTGAATTCAAATGGAACGCCAATGCAAAATTCAAAACTCCGAATTCATTTTTGGAAAAGTACCAACCTGAACCACTAAGAATAATTCATAAAGACAATTTCTGGGAATGGCTTAGCAGCTATCCATATTGACCAAAAAAAAGCTGAAACCCTCTCGGATTTCAGCTTTTTTATTTTTTGTGATTTCTGATTTCAGCGCTCAAGGTTATCGAAGCACTTCTCTTGAAATCACCAATTTTTGAATTTCGGAAGTTCC
>JAHEBE010000073.1 GCA_024642365.1 Algoriphagus sp. | reverse complement strand
TGGCAGCTTACCTTTTATGTGACTTCAGGATTGGCAATTATTGGAGGATTAATCGTTGGTTTTTTTGTGCCTAATGGTCCATTTCGGAAGCCAAATCCAGTTTTTGACTTAGGCTTACTTCCTAAGCTTTCAAGAATAAATGAATTGAAAAGTGCAGCATCGGGCTATTTTGGGCATATGTGGGAATTGTATACCTATTGGGCTTTCTTACCTCTTCTTATTGTTTATTTGAAAAAAAGCGGTGCGCTAAGTCCTGACGATAGCATTTTGGTATTTTTAGTGATTGGTTCCGGTGCAATTTCCTGTGCGTTCGGGGGGTTAATGTCACAGCGAATAGGAAGTCGAACCGTTGCGGCAATTGCCTTAATGGGTTCTGGATTATGTTGTGGATTATTGTTTTTTGCACAAGGACAAAGCCCAATTTTATGGACTTGTTTATTATTTCTTTGGGGAATCCTAGTTACTGCTGATTCTCCTCAGTTTTCTGCGTTAGTAGCCCAAAGTGTCATTCCCGAATATCGAGGTACTGCCTTGACTTTAGTTAATTCACTTGGGTTTTTCATCTCAATCGTCAGCATTCAAGTCGGTCAACACTTGTTAAATTGGTTCAATGTGGTAGAGGTTCTTTCCTTTTTAATTATTGGGCCGATGTTCGGACTGGCATTATTTAGGATTTTTTATCTCAAGTCAAGAAACCTTATCCCGTCGAAATAACCTTCGCAAGCGGACATATTTCATTAAATTTGCCGCATGGAAAAATTACCACCTTGTCCCTCTTGTAAATCGCCCTATGCTTACGAACTGGGAGAAAAACTAGTTTGCCCAGAATGTGGGTTTGAATGGGAAATTGAATCAGTTGAAGAAATAGAGGAGACAGGATTGGAAGTTAAAGATGCGAATGGTACGCCTCTTTCAGATGGGGATGCTGTCGTAATTATCAAAGATCTTCCGGTTAAAGGAGCCCCAAAACCAATCAAAGCAGGTACAAAAGTCAAAAGTATTCGGTTAGTAGAAGGCGATCATAACATTGATTGCAAGATTGATGGGTTTGGATCTATGGCTTTGAAGTCTGAATTCGTCAAAAAGGCATAAAAAAAGGAGGCTACTGTCTCTAGCCTCCAATCTCGTAGCTTAATTAAACCGAACTATCGAACTACGTTTTCTAATGTTGCTAAGTAAACCCATTTTTGGTCTCTACTGTTTAAACCTTCATTAACAGCTTTGCGCTGCGCATCAGTTTGGTTCATATCTTCATAGGCCTGGGAATTAAAAAACTGCATGTAATCTTTATACATGTTTACAGTAAGATGTGTTGATTTGGCTTCTGAACCCAAAGGAAGAGCAGTTCTTAAAAAGCTCCAATGCCCCATTAGTCCTTGTTCTATTCTTTTTTGGTGAATAGGTTTGAAGACTTCTGATTCTGCTTTTTCATAAATATCGAAGCGTCCTTCATTTGCTTTCATCAAATCAAAGGAAGCAAGAACTCCTGGCTTCACTTGAAAATTATCAGAAGTAGCAGCGATTTCCCGCATGTATAATCGCATTGGCATATCCCGAAGCGCGAGCGATTCCTCAAATAACTTCCTGACTTGGACATCATTTAAGTGTGGATAGGCGATTTCAGCATATTTGATCATTGATTCAGAATCCAGTCCATCCATCATTTTCACTGGATCGTCAAAATAAGTCACCATAATGTATTGAAAATCGGAGTGGTCATTTCCGGATTGAAGGGCCCAAAAATCCCATCCGGATATCTTTTTATCATTTAGTGCTTGTCGGTACACTTTTTCCATTAAATCTTTAAACTCGATGTAGTCGAAAATTTGATCATTTTCAACTTTCACAAATTCAAATACCATAAACTGTGATTGCTGAGCAGTCAGTATGCCTGTCCAAAACATTCCACACATTAACAAAACAAATATTTTTTTCATGTTAGTTTGGGTTTAGGATTAATTGTGCTTTGCTTTAATTTAATTAAATATTTTGTCCTTTATCCAAATTGTAATAGATAATTTTATCAAACTCTATTTTTCAGAAAATCTTTGAATTCAAATAATTGGGTAAAAAATGAATTTATAGTAACAAGTCTGCTGAAACATTATTATTTTAACAATCAAAAGGAAAAATTATGTCAGGAATTTCAAGAAGATCGTGGCTCAAAAAAGCTTCTTTAGGAAGTGGATTAGCAGCGTTAGGTACCACCGGAATCATAAATTCGCTTACTGCAGAGGAAATCAGAAAGTTTAATCCGAGACCTATGGCCGGCCCAATTCGGCTAGGTTCAAATGAAAACCCATATGGACCATCTGAATCCATGCGGAAAGCGATGATTAATGGCTTTGACAATGGCTGTAGATATCCATGGGGATATAATGGAGAACTGGTAAAGATGATCGCTGAAAAAGAAGGAGTTCCTGAAGATCATATTGTTTTGGTAGCTGGTTCTACAGAAGGATTAAAGATAGCGGGAATCACATTTGGAGGCGGAGGTGAAATTATCTCTTGCTCACCAACTTTTCTCTCCATGATGACTTATGCGGAACTATGGGGAACGGATATCAACTGGGTACCCCTGAATAAGGATTTGGATTTCGATTTGGAGGAAATTGAAAAACGTGTTTCCTATAAAACCAAAATGGTTTTTCTATGTAATCCCAATAACCCAACAGGTAAACTTCTTCCGGCAAATCAAGTCGTTGATTTTTGTAAGACTGTGAGCAAGCATGCCGTGGTTTTTTCTGATGAAGCTTATTACGATTACATCACAGAGCCAAACTACCCTTCAATGGTGGAATTGGTGAAACAAGGATATGATGTAGTGGTTTCCAGAACTTTCTCCAAAGTGTATGGACTGGCTGGGATTAGAATGGGCTATTTGATCGCGAAACCAGAACTTGCCACCATGCTATCTGATCGTGTAGTAGCAAATACAAATATCATGGCGATTGAAGCCAGTAAAGCTGCAATGAAGGATAAAGAATTTTATCAGTTTTCTCTCCAAAAAACAAAAGAAGCCAAAGCTATGCTTACTAAGACTTTGGATGATATGAAATTACCTTACCTGGATTCTCACGCTAATTTCATCTTTTTCCAATCAGGAAGAGACATTCAAGAACTGAACAAAACGATGTATGATAAAGGATTTATCATTGGTCGTCCATTTGAACCTTTGAATGATTGGTGTAGAATTTCTACAGGGACCTTAGAAGAGGTAGCCCTTTATAATAAAGCGATCCAAGAAGTGTTAGGCTAATGTTTAATACTGATTTAACGCTTGAAAATGATCAAATCCTGCTCAGACCTATTACTGAGCAGGATTTTTCTTTGCTTCAAGAATTAGCGAATGATCCTCAACTCTGGATTTATTTTACACAAGACTTAAGTGTGCCGGAAGATTTTAAAAAGTGGGTAACACCTGCATTGGAAGGTCAAAGGCTTCAATTTGTAGTCATTGAAAAGTCCAGCAATAACATAGTAGGAAGCACTGCTTTTGGAAATTACGCTCCTGCTGACCAACGAATTGAGATCGGTTGGACTTGGCTTGGAAAAGCATTTCATGGTTCTGGGATTAATCTTCAGATGAAGTTACTTATGGTAGAGTACGCTGCTGAAGTTTTAAAATTGAAGCGAGTCGAAGTCAAAACTGATGTATTGAATCTTCCAGCTCGATATGCCTTGTCTAAAATGGGTTTTGTTGAGGAAGGCATTCTCCGATCTCATACTCAAATGACCCATGAGCGTAGAAGGGATACAATTTATTACAGCTTAATAGCCAATGAATTTGATGATTTTTTGAAAAAAAATAAGAGCTAAGCCAACACGGACCAAATGCTTTTCATTCCTAAGAGTAAGGTGATCAACCAAATTATAGTCGCCATAGCTGTGCGAAAGGATGAATTTTTGAATTCTCCCAAAACTGAAGATTTTGTTCCAATGTAAATTATCCAACCGCTAATCAGTGGCAATAAAACTCCATTTGCTAATTGAGCTAGTGTGATTAATTCGATTGGCTTGATTCCAAGTGAAGAAAAAATGATCCCTAGCCCTACCACTATTCCCATGGTGGCTCTCATTGGAATAGACTTAATGTCTTGACTCCAATTTAAAACCCCACATATAACCAAACCTGCTGCTAGTGGAGCAGTAATTGAGGAAGTTAATCCAGCTGCTAGTAGGCCAAAACCCATCAAGTATTTGGCATAAGAGCCAAAAATCGGCTCAAGTCCTTTTGATACGTCTAAAGCATTGCTGATTTCCCCGCTTGGATTGGCAGCACCTACAAGTAAGATTGCCATCGAGACTAAGCCTCCCAAAATAATTGAAATGGCAATATCTGTCCGCATGTAGGCTATATCCTTAGAACTAGCCCAACGGTTTTTGGCCAAACTTGCGTATAGAAAAAGGTTGTAAGGAACAACCGTAGTCCCAATTAGTGCTACTAAGGTGGTTAACTCATCAGAATTCAGAGAGGGGACGAGCCCGACAAAAACCTGATTCCAATCGGGTTTGGTGAGAAATGCAGTGACTATGAAAGCTATAGACATAAAAATAACTAGTCCTACCAGCACTTTTTCCAAAGTCTTGTAGGTACCGAGCCATAAGAGTGATAAAGCAAAAAGACCTAAAAGAAAATTGCCAGTTTGGAGCTCAAAGCTTCCAAGGGTTAGCGAAGGCGCTTCCCAAAAAATCTGAAGACCAAGATTACTGCCTGAAATATTACCCGATTCATAAGCTGCGTTTCCTAAGCCAATGGCCATCAATACCAATCCAATTGCGGAAAATTTTAAAATGGGGTTTTTTGATTGAGATCTGATTAGTTGGGATAAATCCAGTCGAGTGACAAGGCCAATTCTCCCAGAAAGTTCTTGAAGAATGACTGTCGCTACAACAGATAATACCAAAGCCCAAATCAAGGAAAACCCAAAGTTTACCCCTGCGAGCGTACATACTGTCACTGTTCCCGGACCGATAAATGCCGCTGCAACAATTGGCCCAGGGCCTAAGTTTTCAAAAATGGATTTTAGCTTCAAGAGATTCTTTTTGCCAAATTAGCGATTTGGGGCAGATTTTTTGTAGGTTTTGATTTCTGATTTAATCAAATGCATGATATGTTGAAATGGCTCAAGCGATTGGCTAAAATTTTTGCAGTTCTTCTGCTTTCCTTGGTGTTTTTTCTTTTGTTAATGTTTAGGAGTGACATTCCAGCTGAAGAAATTGAATTAAAATACCAAACTCCAGAATCACATTTTATCGAAGTAGATGGGATCAACCTCCATGTAAGAATTTTGGGTGAAGGAGATCCCGTGGTACTGTTGCATGGAAGTTTTGCATCGCTTCATACTTGGGAAAACTGGCAGCAGGCGCTGAGTCCTTATTTCATGACGATTGCAATTGATTTGCCGGGCCATGGATTGACTGGGCCTGATGTCCAAAAAAGATACAGCACCAAAGATTACAGTCAATTGGTTTTGCTATTGATGGAAAAATTGGGACTTGAAAAATTTCATTTGGCAGGGAATTCCATGGGGGGAGGAGTTGCTTTGCAAGTAGCCTCCACCAGACCTGACAAGGTCTTAAGCTTAAATTTAATAGATGCCTCTGGTGCTCCTAGACCAGAACCTAGAACGCTAGATAGCACAGCTGCTAAGCCTTCTAGCAACTCCATTTCATGGATATTCAAAGCTGCAGCTAATCCCATCTTTTCTCAACTATTATTAAAGTGTACGCCCAAGTTTTTGTTTTCAATGAATTTGAAACAGGTATATGCGGATGAGTCACGAATCACGCAAAACACATTGGATCGATATTTCGAATTGATGTTACGCGAGGGAAATCGAAGAGCTACTATCGACAGATTAACTACGCCTCGGGACATGTCCATTGATTTTGACCGCTTGACTATGCCTACTATTATTATGTGGGGAGAAAATGATCGCTGGATTCCTTTAAGTCAGGGTTATTTGCTTGAAAAAGCAATTTCAGGTTCCAAATTGATTGTATTTCCAAACACTGGTCATGTGCCGATGGAAGAAATACCGACAGAATCTGTCGATGCTTATCTCTCATTTCTAGGGGTGGAGGTTCGGAAAGATTACCTTCAAGCTCCGAATTTTGTGACCTATGCAGATTGAACAACTTCTTTTCTTGGTAATCCTTTTACAGATTTTTGTAATCATTCTCATACTATTATTTCGAGGTAAGGGTAATCAAAAAGAATCGATCCAAGCGGAGTTATCAAAACTAAGTCAATCCATGGAAGTCGCCCTTGCCCAAGCAAGAAAAGAGTCCAATGAAAATTTGACCAATCAATTTCAACTTGTATTTAATTCCATTCGGGCAAATTCAAAAGATCAAAATGAGGCCTTGAAGTCTTTTGGTGATGTTTTTAGACAAAATGTTCAGGACTTCAATAATCTTCAGCGGGAAAAATTTTCAGACCTTAACCGGAGACAAGAGGAACTTTTAAAATCAACTGAAATTCGGTTGGAAAAAATCCGTGAAACCGTAGATGAAAAGCTTCAGAAAACGCTTGAAGCTAGGCTAGGACAATCTTTTGAAATGGTAAGTAATCAGCTTCAGGCAGTTCAAAAAGGACTAGGGGAGATGCAAAACCTAGCAACAGGAGTGGGGGATTTGAAGCGAGTTCTGACCAATGTAAAAAGCCGTGGAATTCTCGGTGAATATCAGCTTCAGGCTATTCTCGAAAGTTTATTGAGCCCAGATCAATATGAATTGAATGTCTCGGTAGGCAAGGGGAATCGGGAGAGGGTAGAATTTGCTATAAAAATGCCCGGTCAGCAGGAGGAAATTTTATTGCCAATTGATTCAAAATTTCCTCAAGAATCTTACTTGAGATTAGTTGATGCTTACGAAACGGCTAACAAAAGTCAAATAGATTTGAACCGATTGGAGTTAATCAAATCTGTACGTAAAGCGGCTTCTGATATCCAAGTCAAATACATCAATGCGCCAATTACAACGGACTTTGCGATTCTTTTTCTGCCAGTAGAAAGCTTGTATGCTGAAATCCTTCGTGAGCCCGGGTTTGTCCATGAGATTCAGATCAATTACAAAGTCATTGTCACAGGACCTACGACTCTATCGGCTATTTTGAATAGCCTTCAGATGGGTTTCCGAACCCTTGCCATTCAAAAACGAAGCTCAGAAGTTTGGCAAATTTTGGGCGCCATCAAGACAGAATTCGGGAAATTTGGGGAATTGATAGAAAGGACTCAGAAAAAACTATCCGAGGCAAATTCAGAATTGGACAAGTTAGTGGGTGCTCGAACACGAGCGATTCAACGAAAGCTGAAAGAAGTAGAGGAATTGCCCGATTCAAAGCGATCTGAATACTTAGATTAAATCAAATTATTGATTTAAGTTGACATTTTTTGAGAATCCAAATTCATTACAATTTTTAAAAGAATTTGGATTTTAGCTGATTACCATCAGGAAAGCTATTATTTTTGCTTCAACTTTAATCACCTAAAAATCTCTATGGGGATGAACATTGTGATTGCTGGAGCAGGGGATATGGGTTACCACCTTGCCACGCAATTGAGTTTTGATAATAAGGATATCATTTTGATCGACACTGATCGTGAAGTCCTAGACTACGTTTCTTCCAAACTTGATGTATTAACAGTAGAAGGCGACGCAACCTCATTTGAGGTTTTGCAGCGTGCTAATGTTGATAATGCAAGTATGGTTTTGGCTGTCACTACCTCCGAAAAAACCAATATTGTAACCGCATTACTTGCCAAACAACTGGGAGCTAGACGTGTCATGGCAAGGGTAAGAAATCACTCCTACCTCGATCCTGAAAACCTTGCTTATTTCAATAATTTGGGAATTGATAATCTGATTTCTCCAACCATGCTTTGTAGCAGAGAAATCTTCAAAATGATCGAAAACTCAAGTTTCACAGAGATTTTTGACTTTGGTGGAGGGAAATTAAATATTGTTGGAATCACCCTAGATCAGTCTAATCCGCTTGTAAATCAGCGGATCATGGATACAAAATCTAACCCGATTTTTGAAGACATTCGAATCATCGCTATTCTGAGAGATCAAAAAACTATCATTCCAAGTGGTAGTACTATTATTCGAAATATGGATCACGTATTCTTTGTTTCGAATAAAAAGCAGACTGAAAATATTCTTGAAGTACTAGGTCAGGAGAAAGTTCAAGTAAAAAATATTATGATCATCGGTGGCGATGATATGGCATTGACTACAGCACTCCGACTGGAAGATAAATACCGCGTTACTTTGGTCAACAAGGACAAAGAACGTTGCAAGTGGTTGGCTGAGAATCTGAAAAACAGCTTGGTAATCAATGGAGATTATAAAAACATTGAATTACTTATCGAGGAAGGCTTGGAGCAAATGGATGCTTTCTTAGCGCTAACTGAGTCCTCCGAAACGAATATTATTACCAGTCTTTCTGCCAAAAACCATGGGGTATATAAGACTATTGCACACGTTGATACACGAGAATACATCCATATTTCGCACAGTATTGGTGTGGATTCATTGATTAATAAAAAATTGGTCGCTGCGAATGAAATTTCACGATACCTCAAAAAAGGAACTGTGGAAGCTGTGTCGGGTATTTATGGCGTTGATGCAGAATTTATTCAATACTCAATCAATAAGACCAATCGTGTTGTGAAGCATCCACTTCGGGATCTTCATTTTCCGGACTCGGCAATTATTGCTGGAGTGATACGAGGTGAGGAGGTTTTGATCCCTGATGGTGATTTTCAGTTGGCTCTTAACGATAAAGCTATTGTTTTTGCCTTACCAGAGGCAAAGAATGCTTTGGAAAAAATCTTTCATTAAGGTATGATCCATTTTAAGGCAATCGCAAAAATCATGGGAGCCCTTTTGGCGCTTATTGCGCTATTAATGCTTCCGGGTATTGGCTTTTCTATTTACTACAATGAAGATCCTTGGCCAGTTTTAACCTCAGCGGTTATCGCCATGATCATTGGTTTAGTTTTGTTTTTGTCATTTTCAAAGCAAGATCAAAATATCCGAAAGCGAGAAGGCTACCTCATAGTTGCGATTAGCTGGTTAGTGATGGCCGGATTTGGAATGCTTCCATACATCCTGAGTAAAGAGATCACCGGTTTTGCAGATGCGCTTTTTGAGACAATGTCTGGCCTGACTACGACAGGTGCCTCAATTTTGACAGATATTGAAGCAATGCCAAAAGGATTGCTTTTTTGGCGGAGTATGACGCAATGGATTGGTGGATTGGGAATTATTGTTTTGACAGTGGCGATTTTTCCACTTTTGGGAATTGGTGGTATCGAACTTTTTGTAGCAGAATCTCCTGGACCAACCTCAGATAAAGTTCACCCAAGAATTTCTGAAACTGCCAAACGGCTTTGGTATGTTTATGTAGGTCTGACAATAGCTGCCATGCTGCTGTATTGGGCAGGGGGAATGACTTTCTTTGATGCGATCAACCATGCTTTGACCACTTTGGCGACAGGTGGCTTTTCTACTAAAAATAGTAGCATGGCCTATTATGATTCTGCATTTATCCAATACACAGCGATCTTCTTCATGTTCCTTGCAGGAACCAACTTTACGGTTATTTACTTTGGATTAGTCGGCAAATTTAAGCGTGTCATGCGAAGTGATGAGTTTAAAACTTATGCCTTCTCGTTATTGGCAATTGCAGTGGTGCTATACTTTCCTATGGTGGCAAGAGGTGGTGCTTCAAATGAATTGGCATTTAGAAATTCCCTTTTCCAAGTCACTTCATTGGTAACAACTACCGGCTTTGTATCGGATGATTACACTACATATAATGAGGGAGTTACCTTCATCTTCTTTATGCTATTGTTTATAGGTGGATCTGCAGGTTCCACTGCTGGAGGGATTAAATTTGTCCGCCATTTGACCTTTATAAAAAACTCGTGGTTAGAGTTTAAGAGATTGGTACATCCTAGGGCAATAGTTCCTCTGATGATCAACGGTGATCGCGTTACGGGTAGAATTATTACCCACATCATGAATTTCCTTTTGCTGTACCTACTCATCTTTGTTTTAGGCTCTGCAATACTTTCCATTATGGGATATGATCTCCTCACTTCGTTTGGAGCTGTAGCAACCTCGCTGGGTAATGTTGGTCCTGGGATTGGATTGGTTGGACCGGTTAATAATTTTGCGTTCTTTTCTGATGGAGCAAAAATTTTCCTTTCTTTTATCATGCTTTTAGGAAGATTAGAATTATTTACTATCCTAATTCTTTTTACGCCATTCTTTTGGCGTGCGAATTAATTCCTGAGTTAAAAGAATTTACTTTCTTCAGGACGGTGCATGATGATTTTTCATGATTTTCGATTGAACTAGAGAAACAAGTTTTACTAGTTTGTTATCTTATGAAAAACATCTACCTATTTATCGCTTTCCTTTTGTTGATGGGATGTTCTGGCCCACAAAAAACAGATTCTACCACCGAAGCTCAAAAGCCAAATCTTGTCTTTATCCTTGCCGATCAATGGCGCTCTGAAGCGGTTGGTTACATGGGAAATGAGGATGTCAAAACTCCAAACCTAGATAAGCTGGCAGGAGAAAGCCTGATTTTTGAAAATGCGATCACGGTTATGGCGGTTTGTGCTCCATGGCGGGCTAGTTTTTTGACGGGTCAATATCCACTTACTCATGGAATTTTTTACAATGACAAGCCATTAGACCCGCAAGCGGTCTCATTGGGGAAGATTTATAAAAAAGAAGGGTATCAAACTGGATATATCGGAAAATGGCATCTAAATGGCCACCAACTTGGAGAAGATCCATTCAGTGGAAGAGATAAACCTGTTCCTGCGGATAGGCGTCAAGGATTTGATTATTGGAAGGTCAGAGAAGTCACTCATGACTACAATAACTCCTATTATTTTGATGAGCAGGATCAAAAACAAGTTTGGGAAGGATATGATGCCTTTGCACAAACCGACAGTGCGATTAGCTACATCAAAAAAAATAAAGCAAATCCTTTTGCTTTAGTCATGTCATGGGGGCCTCCACACGATCCATATCCTACAGCGCCTCAAGAGTTTAAAGATCTTTATGATTGGAAGAATATTAAGCTTCGACCAAATGTTCCAGAGGCTTTACAAGATAGTGC
>JAHEBE010000374.1 GCA_024642365.1 Algoriphagus sp. | reverse complement strand
TTTCTATTTTTTCGATGTCGGTTTTCTTAACAAAAGCCTGGATAACTGTAATGTGAGGTCGATGACTTTCATCTAGCTCAAAACCTTCAGGATAATTGGCAATCAATCGACTATTATACACCTTGGAAGTATCCAGCATCTTACTATCTGGGTCTAGAAGAATGTCAATGGCTAGGATTTCACCGTTGATTGTTTCTTTTAATCCTTCATTCGATCCATTTTCAGATTTTAGATCCTTAGCATTTTCACAGGCTGCGAAAATTAGTGTCATCAAAAAGAATGAGAAAAATTGTAACGTCCACTTCATGATTTAAGACTGAAATAAGTTAATGATAAATGATTTTCGGAGGGTGTTGTTAATATTCCCAAATTTAAGGTATCCACTTATTCGCTCCGAAATTTGGCTTTCGCTTTTCCAAAAAAGCATTCCTACCTTCTTTTGCTTCCTCTGTTCCGTAAGCTAGTCGAGTAGCCTCACCTGCAAAAACCTGCTGACCAACCATTCCATCATCGGTCAGATTCATAGCAAACTTCAACATCTTAATCGAGGTAGGCGATTTGGCCAAAATTTCCTGTGCCCACTGATAAGCCGTTTCCTCCAATTCTGCATGTGGAATTACAGCATTCACCATTCCCATATCCAAAGCCTCCTGAGCAGAATAGTTTCTTCCCAAAAAGAAAATTTCCCGTGCTTTTTTCTGCCCAACCATTTTTGCCAGATAGGCAGAACCATATCCCCCGTCAAAGCTTGTGACATCGGCATCTGTCTGCTTAAAAATCGCATGCTCCTGGCTCGCCAATGTCAAATCACATACCACATGAAGGCTATGTCCACCTCCTACTGCCCATCCTGGAACCACTGCGATCACTACTTTTGGCATAAAGCGAATCAATCGCTGGACTTCTAAAATATTCAAACGGTGGTATCCATCTTCTCCCACATAGCCTTGGTCTCCCCTTGCTTTTTGGTCGCCGCCCGAACAGAATGCCCATCCTCCATCCTTTTGAGAGGGGCCTTCGCCTGAGAGTAAAATCACTCCAATGGAAGTATCTTCTTGAGCATCATAAAATGCGTCGTAAAGTTCCGAGGTGGTTTTTGGGCGAAAAGCATTTCTAACCTCTGGGCGATTAAAGGCAATTCGAGCTACTCCATTGCACTTTTTATAAGTAATATCTTCGTATTCTTTGGCAGTCTTCCAATTCATAATTCCCGATTTTATTCAAAATTGTAATTTTTGGCAAGATAACAGCCTTCGCTGAAATTTGTTGATTCACTAGTACCTTTGGAAAAGGATTCAGACTTTAACAATCGAATGTTTCAGCTTCGCTATCAAAATCGTGTTTTCTCCTTACCTGAAGATTTTCAAAATCTAGAGCCAACAGCTCCCAATTTTGTAAAAGATGCCTTTTCCTTTTGCAACGCTTGGCGATCAGGTGAAGAAAATTTTAGCCAACAAACTTCAGGTTCTACGGGATTGCCAAAGCAAATAACTATTCAACGAAATCAATTCAAGGCCAGTGCGATGGGTACAGGGAGGTTTTTTAATGCGAAACCAGAATGGAAACTTTTGTGCTGTCTTGATCCAGGATACATAGCTGGCAAAATGATGCTGGTTAGAGCAATGGAGTGGGAATGTGAGATCGAACTTCTTGAAGCAAGTAAAAACCCTTTTGAATCTCTTCCAGAAGCTGATTCCTATGATTTAGTCGCGATGGTTCCTATGCAAGTCGAAGCGATCTTAACTAATCCTAAAACAGACCTGCAGCTAAAAAAAATTAAAAACTTATTAATTGGTGGCGCGGATATATCGCCTGATTTAAGAACTCAACTTGTAGAAATGCAGCTCAATGCTTTCCAATCATTTGGGATGACTGAGACCGTATCTCATTTTGCATTAGCCAAAATAACCAGCGAGTCTTTGATCTACCAATGCCTTCCCGGAGTCACGATCGGGGCCAATGAAGCCAATTTACTTTGGGTCATATCCGAAATGTCGGGTCCGCAGAAAATCCAAACGTCTGATCAAGTAGAAATTCTATCCTCAAACACCTTTAAATGGCTAGGTCGTGCAGATTTTGTGATCAATTCCGGAGGGGTTAAACTTCACCCTGAGGTACTCGAGCAAAAGTCAGCCAATTTAATAAGGAAGCATTTCCCCAATTCAGCCTTCTTCTTTGGGAGCGAGCCTGATTCGGTTTTAGGAGAAAAACTTGTCTTATTTATCGAGAGCAGATTAGTGGGCGAAAAAAACCTGAGCAACCTACATTCGGAACTTCGCCTTAGCTTATCCCGTTTTGAAATGCCGAGGGAAATCAAACTTATCCCTGATTTTCACCGCACAGCAACTGGCAAAATTGACCGAATAAAAACCAGCCGAACCAAATGAAAATCTTTCTATTGCTTTTTTTAGGAGTTTTGACGCACTTTTTCCAAGCAGGAAAAGGTGAAATCAAACTGATTATAAATGATACCAAAGAAAACACTGGAGTAATTCGGGTTCTTGTTTTTAACCAGGCGGAGGGATTTCCTGAGGAGCCAAAAAAAGCTTTTAAGGCGCTTAGTATTCCAGTAAAAAACTCTTCCGCGCAAACTACTATAAGTGGTTTGCCTCCGGGAGAATATGCAGTTTCAGTTTTTCATGATGAAGATGCAGATGGAATATTCAAAAAAAATGCAGTCGGCTTACCGATTGACAGCTATGGTTTTTCAAATAACCCAACCTTATTTTTTGGCCCTCCAAGTTTTTCAAAATGTAAAATTAAGGTATCGGACAAAGCCATTCTGATTGAAATAATCCTTAAATAAACTCCTTCTCAAGTCGGGCAAAGTTCACTTTGCAGATTAATTGGTTCAAAAAAACTACTTTTGCGCAAAGTAAAAATTGAATACCCTTAGCAATATGCGAACTGGATTAGTCATCGAATACGATTCAGGAATCATTCCTCCACCACACAGCCATGTATTTCGACTGCAAATGGATTTGGATTC
>JAHEBE010000373.1 GCA_024642365.1 Algoriphagus sp. | reverse complement strand
TGCCACATCATTCCGGTACAGCCCTCTTCTAACCCTTTGGCCATGATTCGGTCAAAAAGCAATTTACCGGCACCTGCTCCTCGTTCAGATTCTGTCACAATCAGATCTTCTAAGTAAATCCGCTTTCCTTTCCAAGTTGAGTAGCGATAGTAAAAAATGGCTGTACCTATGATTTCCCTGGTCGATTCTTTTTCACAGACAAAAAAACCAAATACCGGATTAGGTCCAAAACCGTCTTTTTCCATCAATTGAACTGTATTGATAACCTCGTCAGGCATTTTTTCATACACCGCGAGTTCATTGATTAATTCTAAAATGCGAGGCAAGTCCTCTATTTTTCCGTCTCGAATTAAAAACATTTGATTGTCGTTTGATTTGAATTTTGGATTTTCACTTAAGGAAAGGCTAAATTTAGCCAAAACCAAGGGATATGTTTTTAGCGATTGACGCGGGTAATTCAAATGTAGTTTTTGCTCTTTTTGACAAAAAGGAAAATCGGTGGAAAAATCAATTTCGCTTGGAGACTAATTTTGAAACCCTAGGGACCCAATTGAGCAAAAAAGTACCGCTCTATTTTTTGGAGCATGGTATAGGCCCAGGGGATATTGCCAAAATTGGATTTAGCTCAGTAGTCCCGGAAATCAACAAAGTGATCACTGATTTTTGTATCAACTTTTTAGGAAAGAAACCCTTTTTGATCACTCCAAAAAGCTACACCAAGCTTCCAGTCAAAACCAATCGCCCTCAAGAAATGGGGACTGATTTGATGTGCAACGTGATGGCTGCATACTCCAAACATCGCAAACCTGTCATCATTGTGGACTTTGGCACCGCTTTGACCTTCACTGTTGTGGATCAAGCAGGAGAAGTACTGGGAGTAAATATTGTCCCGGGAATTAAAACAGCTATCAAATCTCTTTTTTCAAATACCTCCAAATTACCGGAAGTGGCGCTAAAAGTTCCTGAATCCGCAATTGGAAAAAACACGATTCATGCCATCCAGGCAGGGATTTTCTATGGCTACAGTAGCCTAATCAAAGGGATGATCGAACTGATCAGTGATGAAGCAAAATTGGAATTTTGGGTAATAGCCACTGGCGGTCTGTCAGCCGTTTTAAGTCCCTTGGAAAAAGTCTTTGACGAAGTCGATCGAAACCTAACCCTTGAAGGTCTCCGGCTGATCACGCTTGCCAACGACTAATCAAGCGAGCAAACTGCAATTCAAAATATGGTTGGGATCTGGACAATTCGCTGCAAACTTGGCTAATTCACGCTTCGCACAAACTCCCGGATAATCCCCGACCATTCCTTCCATATCATACATCAATTGAAAATGAAGGTGCGGAGGCCAATCTCCATTTTCAGGAAATGGGCCAACATGACACAGTAATTCACCAGCTTTGACCACTTGATTGATTTCAAAAAGCGCTAAATCTGTCAAGGTCAAATGTCCATAAAGGGAATAAAAGCAATCCTCTGCCAACTCATGCTTTAGAATAATCGTGGGGCCATAATCACCAAAACCTGCATTATCCTGAATGGAGAAAACCCTTCCTTCGATCGGGCAATACACCTTCGTGCCTGCTTTTGCCCATACATCCACACCGAGATGGATATTTCGAAAGTCTGCGGCTGAAGTTTCAAATCGCTCACTACGCCGATAAATCGCACGATGCTCTAAGTATCCTCCAAGCCCGAAGGTCTTGCCTGCCTCCGCCAATTGGCCAAACACAAACTCATTAAAGCTTGCCGTATGAGCCAAATCCACTGAGTCCAGAGCTTTATTTGCCGGACTGAAATCCATTTTAATCGAATTTGCAGGACTTAAAGGTGCTCCCATGATCGGGAAAAAATGATACGCATTCCAATTCATGCCCGAAGATTTAAAAAATTATCCAAAGGGCTAAATTCTCGGCAAATAATCTATCCAATTCCTTTGCGGATCGTTATTATTGCCCAAAAGAAATTCCTACTTTTCGCCATGGAAAACACTGAATTCCCCTCCCTCAATGACATTCGATTTGCTGCAGTTCGCATTAAATCATTTATTCATAAAACACCCATCTTGACCAACTCTACTATTAATGAACTGGCGGGTTGCGAGATCTATTTTAAGTGTGAAAATTTTCAGAAAGTTGGAGCCTTCAAAGCTCGTGGAGCAGCAAATGCCGTCATGAAGCTGACAGATGCACAGAAGAAAAAGGGAGTCGCCACACATAGCAGCGGAAATCATGCTGCAGCACTCGCTCGAGCGGCGACAGTGGCAGGAATTAAGTCTTACATCGTCATGCCATCTAATGCGCCGGAAATCAAGAAAAAAGCCGTCCGTGGCTATGGTGGAGAAATCATCGAATGCGAGCCTAATCTAAAAGCTCGAGAGACCACACTTGAAGCAGTAGTGAAGCGGACTGGAGCAACATTTATACCGCCCTATGACTTTATGGATGTCATCGAAGGGCAGGCCACTTGCGCGCTGGAATTTCATGAGGAGCAGGATGACCTGGAGATCATTATGGCTCCAGTTGGTGGAGGAGGATTATTGGGAGGAACAGCCCTATTGACCCATTATTGGGATCCTGAAATCGAGGTGATTGGTGCAGAACCTGCAGGTGCGGATGATGCCTATCGCTCATTTCATGCCGGTCGAATCATTCCGCAAACTGGCCCAAATACCATTGCTGATGGCTTATTGACTTCTTTGGGAGTGTTGAATTTTGAGTTGATTCAAAAATATGTTTCCGATATTTTATTGGCAACCGATCCTCAAATCATTGAAGCGATGCGTCTGATCTACGAGCGAATGAAGATCATCATCGAACCTTCCTGCGCAGTTCCGCTGGCGGCTTTACTCGCGAATAAAGAGCGATTTGCAGGTAAGCGAGTTGGAATTATTCTTTCCGGCGGGAATGTGGATTTAGGGAAATTACCTTTTTAAAAAAAAAGCCCAAATCTTTCGATTCGGGCCTTTATAAAATCTAAAACTTAAATTTCAATATTCTC
>JAHEBE010000372.1 GCA_024642365.1 Algoriphagus sp. | reverse complement strand
ATCTCTTATATCCACGCAGAAGGATACCCTGCTGCAGAAATGAAGCACGGACCGATCGCTTTAATTGATGAAGAAATGCCTGTTATTTTCATTGCAACCCAGGATAGTTCCTATGAAAAAGTAGTCAGCAATATTCAGGAAGTGAAAGCTAGAAAAGGAAAAGTTATTGCTGTAGTTACCGAAGGTGATACTCAGGTGAAAGCATTGGCAGACCATGTAATTGAAATACCGGCAACGCATGAAGCATTCGCTCCATTGGTTGCAGTGGTGCCGCTTCAATTGCTTTCCTACCACATCGCCGTGATGCGAGGATGTAATGTGGATCAACCAAGGAATTTAGCAAAATCTGTTACTGTTGAATAATCAAAAAAGGCTACTGAATAAGTAGCCTTTTTACTTACAAGCTCCTTGAGTCCAAGCTAACAAGCCTGCAGATGTTGCTACGCAAACATTTGAATAGGTATTTAAATCACAGCCACATACCGGATTATAATCCGCAGTACAAACTTGATTAGTATTGATTTTTTCAGGATCAATACAACCCTCATAAGGCCCGGCTTCATCACATTGGAAAGCAAAAAGGCCTATGGAGAGCGATACTAAAAAAGAAACTTTTTTCATTGAAGAGAATTTCACTAGGATATTAATTCCTTTCAGTACGCTAGGAAGGATTCTCAAGTTGTCTTGACCCTACAAGAATTTTCATACTTTTGCGAAGCGAAGAGAAAACTATGCTGGATAAATTACAAGCAATAAAAGAACGATTTGAAGAGGTTGGCCAATTAATCGTGATGCCAGAGTCAATGGCGGATATGAGTAAGTATGCTAAGCTGACCAAAGAATATAAAGACCTCGAAAAAATCGTCAAGGTTTATGACGAATATGATTTGGTTATTCAAAATTTGGCCAACTCTAAAGAAATTCTGGATACAGAAAAAGATCCTGAATTTCGGGAAATGGCCAAAGCAGAACTAGAGGAACTTAGACCTAGAAAGATTGAATTGGAGGAAGAGCTCAAGCAACTTTTAATTCCTAAAGATCCCAATGATTCCAAAGACTGTATTCTTGAAATCAGGGGAGGAGCCGGAGGGGATGAGGCATCAATTTTTGCAGGGGACCTTTTTAGGATGTATGAGCGTTTCTGTGAACTCCAAGGTTGGAAACTGACAGTTCTTGATTTGACTTTTGGCACTGCCGGCGGATATAAAGAAATCATTGCTACCGTATCTGGGGCTGATGTCTATGGGATGCTAAAATACGAGTCAGGCGTCCACCGTGTACAGCGTGTGCCTGCAACTGAATCTCAAGGAAGGGTACATACTTCTGCAGCCTCAGTAGCAGTGCTTCCTGAAATGGATGAAGTGGAAGTGAATATCGACATGAATGACGTTCGTAAAGATACCTATTGCTCCTCCGGACCTGGTGGACAATCTGTAAACACGACTTATTCTGCAGTCCGATTGACACATAACCCTTCTGGGTTAGTCGTGACCTGTCAGGATGAGAAATCTCAGATAAAGAACTTTGAGAAGGCCCTAAAAGTCCTTCGATCCAGGCTTTATGAAATCGAGTTGGCCAAACATAATGATGCCGTAGGTGCACAGCGAAAATCGATGGTTGGTTCTGGCGATCGTTCAGATAAAATTAGGACTTACAACTATCCCCAATCCCGCGTGACTGATCATCGGATTAATAAAACTGTGTATAATCTCCCTGAAGTAATGGATGGTCAAATTGGGGAATTTATCTCCGCTTTACGCTTTGCTGAAAATTTGGAGAAAATGCAATCAAGTGGAATTGAAAATTAAGACAAGAATTTGTTTAAAATAAACTAGAATTCTATCTTTTCTTGAATAACAGGCTTACCTTGAATCACTAACTTTTACACATTTATGATTATTAATGGAGAACGAGAAATAAATTTAGTGAGCTGGAATGAAGCTCATTTCCATAATCTCTATCCTCTTGCGAATAATCCTAAAATCGCAATGAATCTGAGAGATAGCTATCCACAGCCTTACACCATTCATGATGCGAGGCATTGGATCGAGCATAATCAGAAATTTAATCCGCCACAAAATTTTGCAATCGAGTTCGACGGAAAGCTTGCCGGATCCATAGGCTCTGAGCGGGGAAAAGATGAATTGCGGACCAATATGGAAATGACTTTTTGGATCGGAGAGCAATTTTGGGGCAAAGGTATCGCCACTGAAGCAGTAAAACTTTACTCAGATTATATTTTTCAAAAATTCGATATTCAGCGACTTTATGCTCAAGTCTATGATTTTAACGGGCAATCGATGAGTGTTCTGGAAAAAGCAGGATTTATCCCTGAGGCGATTTTAAAGAAGGGATTTATTAAAACCGGAGTCGTTGGAGATATTTTTCAATATGTGATGATCCGTGGAGAAAAGTAAGAGGAGTTGATTAATGGAATCACTTCCTCACAAGTACTTTAAATTGCTTCAACTCATTTTTATTTTGAAGCTGAAGTATATAAAGTCCATTAGTCAGATTTTCAAATTGAATTCTTTGCTTGATCTGACCTAGCTCTATCTTTTGCACCTCCTGTCCAATCGAATTGATGAGGCTGATAGATTCCCAAATAGTCGGATCTTTCAATTCAAGATTTACTTTTCCATTGGAAGGATTCGGATAAATTTTTATTCCAGTTTCCAATTCTTCAGGTAAAGCAGTAATGATGTTGACATTGACGGAAAGTGTTCGTGAGGTTCCGTCATTGCATTCATTTTGTGGTGTAATCTTCAGCGTTTGGATTCCCTCACTTTGCCAATTTACTACGATGCGATTTGTTCCTTGGCCTTGTTGGATTATCCCACCCCCACTTACTTCCCAGCGATAATTCACCCCAGCCTGGTTAGTGACTTCGTAATTTTGAACCCCTAATCCTACGATAGCACTTCCAGAAATAGGCCCTGGTTGGCTAGGTGGGGCACTCACATTGACCGATTTTATAATTGCCTCGGATTTGCCGCAGGCATTT
>JAHEBE010000371.1 GCA_024642365.1 Algoriphagus sp. | reverse complement strand
ATCGTGATTTCAATTTTCCGGATCTCCTTCACCATCCGTTTGGTTTTGAGATTTACTCCAGTGTTTTTGTTGAAATAACTGCTGACCCTTTTTTTCAGACTTTTGGCCTTCCCCACATAGATGAGCTCATTTTCTTCATTGAAATACCTATACACCCCAGGCTGGTCGGGGAGGTTTAAGTGATCACTTGGAAGAAATGAAGAAGACTGCATGGTTTAAAATTAAAAAACAGCCTTGTAATTAAGGCTGTTTTTTTTGTGTGTTAGAGAAAAATCTTAAAAATCGTTTTTCTTCGCATCGTAATCAAAATCAGCAAATCGCTGACTTTCTTTTTCATAGACATCACAATCAATTTCAATGCTTAATGGGCGCTCTGGCCTAGGGAAAGGTCCTTTGGTATAGCCTAAAGTTGGGTCGGCATAGACTTTCTCCATGTATTTTACCCAAATTGGACGGGCTGTTCGTGATCCTTGTCCTGCAGTCCAGCTTCTAAAGTGTATGGCCCGATCATCTCCACCAACCCAAGTTCCGGAAACCAAGTCTTTACTTACTCCCATGTACCAGCCATCTGAGGCATTTTGTGTAGTTCCTGTTTTTCCTCCTAGTTCATTGCCGTCTCGAAGTGTCCATGGCACACCTTGACTGGTTCCTCCACGCTCTTCAAATCCACCTCTGAGCATATAAGTCATCAAATAGGCATGCTCTTCGCTCATTGCAGGACGTTTTTTTGCAGTAAATTGTTGAATGACATTGCCATTCTTGTCTTCAATCCGATCAATGTAGAAAGGCGTTGTATGCTCTCCTTTGTTTACAAACGTTCCAAAGGCACCCACCATTTCGAAGATCGAAACATCATTTACACCAAGAGCCAAGGAAGGGACTTCTTCCAAATCACTAGTCACTCCTAGTCTTCTGGCAGTTTCCACGACGATTTTTGGACTTAATTTTTTCATCATATAAGCTGTTACCGAATTTATCGATTCGGCCATAGCATGTCTGATGGTCATTTTCTCATAGGTAAATTTTCCATCAGCATTTGCTGGAATCCATGCCGGTTGACCCGGGATATATACTTCCACGGGTTGATCAATAACACTATAACAAGGGCTATAACCATTCTCAATAGCCGCTGCATAAACGAATGGTTTGAATGTTGATCCAGGTTGTCTTTTCCCCCTTTTCACGTGATCAAATTTGAAATACTTATGATCCAATCCACCTACCCAAGCTTTTATTTTGCCTGTATGTGGATCCATACTCATAAATCCAGTCTGAAGAAATTTTTTGTAATATTTTAACGAATCCATGGTACTCATGAGCGTATCAATTTCCCCTCGATCCCAAGAAAATACAGTCATTCGTTTTTTCTCATTCAATTTTAGATTGATTGAATCTGTATCATTTCCAAATCGAATTTTCAAAAGTCGATAAGCTTCAGTCCTTCGAACAGCATCTTCGATGAAATTTGGGATCACTCGATTATCAGCATCAATCCAAGGCTCTCTTGTCCCCATTTCATTGTAAAAAGTTTTTTGCAAAGCACGCATATGTTCGTCCACTGCCTCTTCGGCATAGCGCTGCATCCGACTATCTACGGTAGTATAGATTTTCAATCCATCTCCATATAAATCATAGGCAGATCCATCTGATTTTAGATTTTCTTTGGTCCATTGTAATAAATCAGCTTTCACAATTTCCCTAAAATAGGTGGCCAAGCCTTTATTTTGATTGGCAACACTATAATCCAATTCGATAGGAAGCGCAGCTAAAGAATCAAATTGATCCTCCGTCAGATGATCATTTCTAACCATTTGATACAACACTGTATTTCTTCGGCGAAGGGAATTTTCTGGGTTGTAAACCGGACTATAATAAGTTGGAGCTTTAAATAAACCTACCAAAACGGCCGCTTCTTGAATGGCTAAATCTGCTGGCTTTTTATTGAAAAATGTCTCAGCAGCTGTTTTGATACCGTAAGCATTAGATCCAAATTCAGAAGTATTTAAATACAGTGTAAGGATTTCATTCTTCGTGTATGCTTTCTCCAGTTGGGTAGCTACTATCCATTCTTTGGTTTTAATGATGAGCATTCGGATTCCAGGCACTGAGCTTAGTACTCCTTGGCTATCATCTCCACGTGTTTTGAAAAGGTTCTTGGCAGTTTGTTGACTTAAGGTAGAACCTCCTCCAGCATCCTGACCTAATAATATTGATTTCACAAAAACTCGAATCATTGCGATCAAGTCAATTCCAGAGTGATTTTCAAACCGGACATCTTCTGTAGAAATCAAGGCATTAACAAGATTCGGAGACAAGTCTTCATATTTAACAGGACTTCTATTTTCCCGGTAATAGGTGCCAAGCAACACTCCATCAGCAGAATATAAGCCTGAAGCTATTTCTGAATCAGGATTTTCAAGCGCTTTGAAGTCAGGTAATGGGCCGAATAGACCCAAGAAATTGATGCTGATCATCCAAACAAAAAGGATGAATCCAAAAAAACCGGCTATAAAAGCTATCCAGAGATATTTGATAGTCTTGGCTATCCAATTCGGGGTTTTTGGTTTGATTACTTTACTCATAGGTTACTTATATATGGACTTGAAAAAAGTCCTGTATTCTTCAATATTTTTGGTCTTATTTAATTCTTGAAAATTCTCTATCGAAATAAAGAATGCCTGTTCTTTTATTTCATTTGAAAATCCTTCTGATTCAAATTCCTTTTGGAAAAGGGTAAAGTATGCTTTTGCTTTTTCTGAATTTGAGAAAGGGCTTATTATGAAAATTGCGTTTTCGCGATTCATATTCATATTACCAGTTCTCAATCTTGCATTTGAGAAGTTTTTTGCATGAAAATTCTCCAAATCACCAAGTAAATTTTTTGCTGTAGTTGCTTGGGCAGGTTCCATCGCTATGACAAAGATATGCGTTTGGGACTCGTTTAATTTATATGGGGAATTTGCAAGTTCAAATGACTTGTCCTCAGCAATATTTGCATCTGCATCCA
>JAHEBE010000072.1:7824-11245 GCA_024642365.1 Algoriphagus sp. | reverse complement strand
GTAGCATATCTAAATGCTGCATCGTTGATTGATTCAGAATCAACATTTGAGAACGATAGATTGATATTGAATCTCAACTTGTTGTCCAATGCTCCTTGAGCTAAGTTCAATCTAGTGTTCAAACGTTGATTGCTCACACCGTCTACGATACCCTGATTATCTCTCCAGTTAACTGAAGCCATGTAATTAGTGTTATTGAATCCACCAGAAACACTTGCGTTAGTAGTATAAGAGAACGCATCAGAGATCAATTCCTCTCTCCAATCAGTATCACTACCGAAGTTAGTACCACCTCTTGCTACAAACTCCTCAGCAGAAAGTACTGGGATTAAATTTGCTGCCTTGTCCAAAGTACCAAAACTGTTGATTGATACAGCAGTTCTTCCGTCTTTAGCAGCCTTTTTGGTAGTAGTGATCAAGATCACACCAGAAGAACCTCTGGCTCCATAAATCGCAGCTGCGGATCCATCCTTTAAAACGTCGATAGCTTGAATGTCATTAGGATCCACATTTTCTAGGGAAGCGCCAATGACACCGTCTAATACGATAAGAGGTGAAGAGTTAGCTCCAAAAGTAGAAAGACCTCTAAGTCTTACATTGAAACCGTTGTTTGGGTTACCACCTGCACGGGTGATAGACAAACCAGCCACCTTGCCTTGAAGTAATTGAGCAGGGTTGGAAACGTTACCTCTGTTGAAGTCTTCTGGTTTGATACCGACCACAGCAGAAGTTACTTCCTTCTTGTCTTGTGAACCATAACCTGTAACTACAGTTTCCTGAAGGCTTTGAATGTCTTCCTCCAAGCTAATAGTAATGTTACTTTGATTTCCGATCTCTACTTCTTGGGTTAGGTATCCAACAAAAGAGACAACTAGGATTTGGTCTCCGGACTGAACTTCAAGAGTGAACTTACCGTCAAGGTCTGTGGCGACACCGCGCGTAGTACCTTTGATCAATACAGTCGCTCCAGGAACTCCATCTCCAAGAGTAGCATCCAGGACAGTACCAGTTATGGTCCTGTTTTGGGCGTTAACTGCTAGGCTGACACTGAATATCAGGGTCATTGCAAGCAGCAACGTCTTTAATTTTTGTAAATGATTTCTCATAGGGTTTTTTGTTTGATTTAATGTGAAATAGGTATGAGTACTTATTTTCGAATCTAAAGTGTAGCATATATTTTATTTTTGCAATTCTTAACATTTGCCTCCATAGCTGTTTGAAAAAATCAGATTTAACAGAATATTGTATCTATTAATGAATCGAAAATAAAAAATAGATTTTGTTACGAATTGAACAATGGAAATCGATTTCCTTTTATATAAACTTAAAAAATCAAGTTTTTTTTAATTATATGAAAATTTCTTACTTTTTTCAAATGCCCTTAATTACTTGATTTGGACATATTTAAAAATTTTAGAGAAGTCTCAATATTTAAAAAATAAATCATAAAAGATGTTTTTCGTTTTTCAACTGACTTATTGAACCAATTTGCTAGGTCATTATCGTTTTCATAAAATACCTTAAACCTTCCACATCTCTGTTCGTAATTTTCATTGCATTGTAATTTTCTTATCTAATTTGTTTCCATGAAAGCACCTGGACTAAAAGAATTTTTTTTGATTTTCTCTTTCTTCTTTACCACTCTGGTTTATTCCCAGGCCCAAGGAATCAGAGGGGTAGTAAAAACAAATGATGGTGAAATACTCCCATACGCATCAGTATATGTCAGGAATCTAGGTGATGGTGTGCCTACTAATGTGGAAGGAAAGTACGAATTGAAACTCAAAAAGGGTGTCTATGATGTCCTTGTTCAATATTTGGGTTATAAGTCTAAACTGGAAACTGTTATCATCACTGATGAAAGTTGGAAGGAAGTCAATTTTGAGCTTGAGCCACAGGTTTATACGCTTGGTACAGTCGAAGTGAATGCCGGCGCAGAAGATCCCGCATTGACCATTATGAGAAAGGCCATCGCAAAGGCAAAATATCACCGGCTTCAGGTACAGAAATATTCTATGACCGTTTACCTTAAGGGAACTGGGCAGCTTACTGACGCACCATTTTTCATGAAAAAGACCTTGGAAAAAGAGGGGCTGAATTTAAATGAGGCCTATACCTCAGAGTCGGTTTCTAGAATCACCTTTACCCAACCAAATAAAGTAGAGGAAAAAGTGATCTCCATTCGGACAAATGGCGACAATCAATCTACATCACCAGCGCCTTATATTCAGACCAGTTTTTACCAAGAGAAGATCAATGATATCATTTCTCCGATGTCTCGACAGGCATTTCAATATTATCGATTCAAGTATGAGGGCAGTTTTTTTGACCAAAATGTCCTCGTAAGCAAAATCAAAGTTACGCCAAGGTCAAGAGGGGAACGGGTCTTTGAAGGATACATCTATATTATCGAAGACCTTTGGGCGATTCATAGTTTAAATTTGCAAACCTCACTTTTGGGATTTCAGATTCAAGCCACTCAGCAATATGCACCCGTTGCTGAGAATGTTTGGATGCCTTTGACTCATCAATACAAGTTTGGTGGAAAAATCTTCGGCTTTGAGGGGGATTTTAGGTATTTGGCATCTACGCGAGAATACGATATCACTCTAAACCCCGATTTGGAAATCGTTCCGGAAATCATCGATGAGAAAGTTCAAGAAGTACCTGAAGCTGCAAAAGGCTTTGATAAATCCGTTTCTGCTTTGGAACAACTTGCCAGCGAGGAACCCAAAACCAGAAAGGAATACCGTAAACTTCTGAATGAGTATGAGAAGGAATCTCTCAAAGAACAAGAGGAGCCAGAGGTAATTCAAGAAAGTTATTATGAGGTTGATTCTCTGGCGAAAAAGTATAATCAAGCCTATTGGGATAGCATTCGTCCGGTTCCTTTGACGGAAAAAGAAATCGAAGGGTATCAACGAGATGATAGTTTGGCAGTTATTGAGGCCGCCAAAGTGAGTGAAGTAGATTCCGTAGCACAAAAAGCCAAACGGAAATTAAAGCCTTTAGACTTCATGAATGGCGGAAGGTATGACTTTGGGAAGGGGATTTCTATGGGTTTCAATCAAAACTGGACCAAAATGTCCTTCAATACGGTAGAAGGTTGGAAGGTAGGGATGGGCCTTTTTTATCGGAAGAATCAAACCATCAAGCAAGCGGATAGCGTAACCGTGCTCAGGAAAAGTTTTAATATAGAGCCCGAACTCCGATATGGATTTTCAAGTGATCGACTTTATGGAAAAGTGGATTTCAGATGGTCCAGTACCTTGCCAACTAGTGGGACCACTTTTGGTTTTAGAGGAGGTCGATACATTTATCAGTTCAATGGAGAGGAACCAATCAATGAACAGGTCAATGCCTTTTACTCTTTACTTTTCAGACAAAACTACATGAAGCTTTTCGAACAGGATTTTGTGGG
>JAHEBE010000072.1:0-7724 GCA_024642365.1 Algoriphagus sp. | reverse complement strand
TACAAATACAGCACGAATAGTTCTTATGTTTCCGGAATTGTCCATTACCAGTTTCGTAAGTTTTTGTTGACTCAATTGCCGATGCTTCGATTTTCAGGAGTCCGAGAAAATTTGTTTTTTAATTATTTGAAAACTGAAAACTCCCCACATTATTGGGAGATCGGGTATTCCTTGGACAATCTGTACCGGATTTTCAGAGTAGAGTTTGGAGCTGGATTTGAAAATGGGAATTACCTCCGCGGAGGAGCCCGATTCGGAATTGCGACCTTTATTCAAGTCAATTAAAAAAAAAGAGGCGGACAAGTTATTGTCCGCCTCTTTTCGAATTACTATTGGATTAGACTTTCATGATGTCCACTTCTTTTTTGGAAAGAAGTTCATCGATTTTAACTGAATAGTGATCCGTGAATTTCTGAACTTTTTCTTCGGCTCTTTTGATGTCGTCTTCTGAAGCACCGTCTTTTTGGAGTTTTTTCAATTCATCATTCGTGTTTTTTCGGACAGTTCGCAAGGAAATTTTTCCTTCCTCACATTCATGTTTTGCATGTTTGACCAGCGTGATTCTTCGTTCCTCGGTCAAGGCAGGGATGGTCAAAATAATTATTTCCCCATTGTTTTGAGGAGCCAAACCTAAATCTGAATTGATAATTGCTTTTTCGATTTCACTTATCAGCGTCCGCTCAAATGGCTTGATTGCCAATGTTCGGGCATCGGGCGTCGTTACAGAAGAAACTTGGTTCAAGGGAGTCGGCGCTCCATAATACTGCACCATGATGCCATCAAGCATATTTGGCATTGCCTTTCCCGCTCTGATTTTTACCAACTCCGCCGCAGTATGGTCTACTGCTTTTTGCATTAATTCTTGTGCTTCTTCTAAATAAAGTTCGATTTCTTCCATGATTGAATCTTATGAAGTGATCAGTGTTCCTATTTTTTCTCCTTGTACTAGTTTACTAAGGTTGCCATCCTTATTCATATCAAATACGATAATTGGCAAATTGTTTTCTTGGCAAAGCGTAAAGGCAGTCATGTCCATTACGCTAAGATTTTTTTCATAAACCTCTTGGAAAGAGATAGTTTGGTATTTAGTGGCTGTTGGATCTTTTTCTGGATCTGCTGTATAAACGCCATCCACCCGAGTGCCTTTCAATACTACCTCGGCTTCTACTTCAATGGCTCTCAAACTTGCTGTCGAATCAGTCGTGAAGTAAGGATTTCCAATACCAGCACCAAATATTACAATTCTTCCTTTTTCTAGATGGCGGATAGCTCTTCTTCGAATAAATGGTTCGCAGACGCTTTCGATTTTAATACCAGACATTAAGCGTGTGTACATGCCGCCTTGCTCCAATGCACTTTGGAGTGCCATCGCATTAATTAGCGTTGCCAACATCCCCATGTAATCTCCCTGCACGCGATCAATACCAGATTTCTCAGCTTGTACTCCTCTAAAAATATTGCCGCCTCCAATTACGATTGCAATTTCCACTCCCATGTCCTTCACTTTTCGTATCTCTTGAGTGTATTGCTGAAGTCTATTTGGATCGATTCCATAACTCTTCTCTCCCATTAGTGCTTCACCGCTTAGTTTGAGCAATATTCGCTTGTATTTCATCTGTTTGCGTGTTGTATTTAGGTCTATGAATGCTTTTAATTAGCGATTAATGGGACGGATTATCCTTTAAAATGAAGGTCAAAACTGTCGTTTGAATCCAAATAATCCTTCAAATATAATTTCTTCAACGCATTATGCTAAGTAAAAAATCAAAATTGGATCAGGACTTGATTTTTTTCGACACTCTGATTTAGGTTCACTTTCACTGCTTTTACGATTCCATCTCCTGCAGATTTGATGCTGTTTTCCATTTTCATCGCTTCCAAAATCAAAACCACATCTCCTTTTTTCACCTCATCTCCTGGCTTTACCTTCAAATCCAAAATCAGTCCTGGCATCGGGGCTTTTATTTCTTTTAAACTGTTTGAGCTGGAAAGATTCATCCCTAATTTTTCCAAAAGAAGGTCGTGCCGATCTTTTAAAATCAGGGTAGAAATTTTGTTTCCAAATCTAATCTGTAGTGTTTTAGTCTCCTTTTCAAACGAAACCAATTCGGCCTCGATTGATTTGTTTTCGTGTAAAAAATGAACCTTTGTTGGAGAAATCCATTGAAGATCCCAGTTGAGATGAATTCCGTTTACGGAAATGCTATCTTCCGATTTCTCAACCAAATAGTCGTTATTTTGGGCTTTTACTGTAAACATTCCTGTTAATTTGAATTCGAATATACAATTTCCTGCCAAAGGTGATTGTTTTCTACCAACAAGATGATTAGACAAAATTCTTACTTGCAGCCATATTGGCAAAAATGCATTCTTCCGGCCTCTATTCTATTTTCTTTGGTTTTTCTCACTTCCTGTAAATCCACGGAGAAAGCGTCAAGTAATGAAAACTTTCCAACCGAGGGAATGGAAATTGCTTTCCAGAATGATTTAGCTGAAGTTGATTCTGTGGGTATGGAAAGGTTGCGGATAAGTAAGGAAAGGGCTATTGAAGCTTATCGAAGTTCTCAAAAAAGAGAGTTTGATCTGCTGCACATGGATTTGGATTTAAGTTTTGATTACGTGAATCAGGTCGTAATCGGACATGCCGAACTTCAATTAAAACCCTTCAAATACGCTCAAAAGGTACTTAAACTGGATGCGCAGGATTTCGAACTGGGCAAGATTAATTTTGTTGAAAATGGCAAAGCAGTTGACCTTGCTTATGGCTATGATGATCAGCTGATCCAACTTTATCTCCCAAGAGAACTCACTGAAAAAGATACGTTTTCTTTAATTTTTGATTATAAAGCTTTCCCAAATCGAAACCCAGGGGGAGGCAGTGAGGCGATTTCAGATACCAAAGGATTGTATTTTATTGATCCTTTGGACACCATTCCCGGCAAACCTCGAATGATTTGGACACAAGGGGAGACCATGCATAATTCAAAATGGTTTCCTACGATTGATCATCCAAATGAGCGATTTACCCAGCGATTAAATCTCACTGTGGCAGATAGCTTAGTATCGATCAGCAATGGCGAGCTGGTTGAACAAAAGGAACTGGAAAACGGATTTCGCATTGATTCTTGGGAATTATTGACCCCTCATGCGCCATACTTGGTCGCTTTGGCAATTGGAGATTTTGAAAAAGTGAGCACCTCATGGGAAGGAATTCCTGTCGGATATTTTGTCGAAAAAGGGTTTAAAGATGGGGCGGCGGAAGTTTTTAAAAATACTCCGGAAATGATTGGTTTCTTCTCAGATTTAGTTGGAGTACGATATCCTTGGCCAAAATATGATCAAATCGTGGTGCGAGATTTTGTTTCCGGCGCAATGGAAAATACGACGGCCTCGATATTTATGGAAGAACTTCGGCTCAACGAGCGAGAGGCGATTGACTCCGAGTGGGATTATATTATAGCTCATGAGCTTTTTCACCAATGGTTTGGTGATTATGTGACAGCGGAGTCTTGGTCAAATCTCACCTTGAATGAAGCATTTGCAAACTACAGTGAGTTCTTGTGGAATGAATACAAATATGGCCCGGATCAGGCCAAACTTAAACTGATCGCCGAGACTGAAAATTATTTCAATGAGTCTACTTTCAAGCAGGTCGATCTAATTCGTTTTGAATATGAAGACTCGGAGGATATGTTTGATTCCCATAGCTATTCCAAAGGTGGAGTCATTCTCCATATGCTTCGAGAATACCTTGGCAAGTCAGTTTTTTATGAGGGACTAACAGAATATTTGACTTCAAATGCACTCCAAAGTGTGGAGGTTCACCAATTGAGATTGGCATTTGAAAAAGTGAGCGGGGAAGATTTGAATTGGTTTTTTAATCAGTGGTTTTTGGATAAAGGACATCCGGAATTAAGGGTTGATATAGATTATTCAGAGCCAGAAAACATCCTTATATCAATAACGCAGGAGCAGGATTTAACGCAAAACCCCTTGTTTCAGATTCCATTTGAAATAAGTTGGTACGTAGAAGGAAAAAGAGAGAAAAAGCAGTTTTTCCTAAACCAGGGATTTCAACAATTTGCATTGGAAAATAAGGTCGTCGTCGATCAGGTTTTCTTTGACGAAGAAAAAAACATCTTGGCTGATGTCACCATTTCAAAAGATAAAGAATCTTATCGAAAGCAGTTTATTAGCTCCCAAGTAGGGATTTCTCGCTATGAGGCGCTAGATAGCTTAATTTCATTAGAAGCAAATGATGAAATCAAAGGGCTGATGGGAGAGGCTTTATCAGATCAGTTTTGGGCAATTCGTGAATCTGCACTTCGAATTATACAAGGAAATCCAGAATGGTTAGCTGAAGATCCTGACTTAGAAAATCAAGTTTTTGAATTATTGGAAAATGAGGAGAAGAATTCAGTTAAGGCAGGTGCGATTGATGCGTTGGCAAGTTTTGATGCGTTGAAATATCAACAAGCTTTCAGACGCTTGACCAACCACCCTTCTTATTTGGTTTCAGGCTCAGCATTGATGGGATTAATGGAGGAAGGGATTTTATTGACTCCTGAATTTATTGAACAGTTTGAATCGGAGAAGAATTTTAGAATGGTAATTCCTGTCGCAGATCATTTCATCACAGCATCAGTTTTGGGAAAAGGCAGCTGGTTTAATAGCCACTTAGAAACATTAAATGGGGAAGGGTTATATTTTTATTTGGGTTATTACTCTGAATATTTCAGCAGAAATCCAGCTGAAGGTTCGCAAGAAGCAATTTCAAAGTTGTTCGGAATTTTAGAGAATAATCAAAAAAGTTTTCTTCGACTAGGGGCTTTTCAAGCCCTGTTAGCTTTTTCAGATGATGAAAAAGTTGTGGATCGTTTGGTGGAAGTTTCAACGAATGAAACTGATCAAGAATTGAAATTATACTTTGAATACTTCGTCGAAGTAATAAAAGGAGAAAATTAAACGGTTGAAAGCTAAAGGATTGTAAATAAATATTCCAAAAACTCATCAAATTTGAAATCCTTGTTTTGAATCTTTAGGAAAAGCCTATAATTTTGCCATCCGTTACGACAGAAAGCGCTCTTGTAAGAAGGGTTAATTCGAAAGTAAAGGGGGAATACCAAAGCGGCCAACTGGGACGGACTGTAAATCCGTTGACTTATGTCTTCACAGGTTCGAATCCTGTTTCCCCCACAAAAATTGCTCAAATGCAAAATTTTTTTCCTAGTTTTGCAGGGCTAAAAAAATTCGGCTTAGCCGGATACAAGCGGGAGTAGCTCAGTTGGTAGAGCGGCAGCCTTCCAAGCTGCAGGTCGCGGGTTCGAGCCTCGTCTCCCGCTCAACATTTTCTTAGCAATAAGAAAATGTTAGAGTCTAAGCCGACGTAGCTCAGGGGTAGAGTACTTCCTTGGTAAGGAAGGGGTCACGGGTTCAATTCCCGTCGTTGGCTCAAATCGGCTTTAAAAAATAAATTAATTATATATTTAAACTTAAACTGAGGATTTTCACGCATGGCAAAAGCACAATTCGACCGTTCCAAGCCGCACGTTAACATCGGTACGATTGGACACGTGGACCATGGCAAAACCACTTTGACTGCAGCAATAACAACTGTATTAGCTTCAAAGGGTCTGTCTGAATTAAGAGATTTCTCTTCTATCGACAACGCTCCGGAAGAAAAAGAAAGAGGTATTACTATTAATACTTCTCACGTAGAATATTCAACTGAAAAGAGACACTACGCTCACGTGGATTGTCCTGGACACGCTGATTATGTTAAAAACATGGTAACTGGTGCCGCTCAAATGGACGGAGCTATTCTAGTAGTAGCTGCAACTGACGGACCAATGCCACAAACAAGAGAGCACATCCTTTTGGCTCGCCAAGTAGGTGTACCACAATTGGTAGTGTTCATGAATAAAGTTGATATGGTTGATGATCCTGAGCTTCTTGAGCTTGTGGAGATGGAAATCAGAGAGCTTCTTTCATTTTATGAATTTGACGGTGATAATATTCCTGTAATCGCAGGTTCGGCACTTGGTGCTTTGAATGGCGAAGAGAAGTGGGTAAACACTGTGATGGAGTTAATGAATGCAGTTGATAGCTACATTCCACTTCCTGAAAGAGCAATTGATAAGGAATTTTTGATGCCTGTAGAGGACGTATTCTCGATCACTGGTCGTGGTACTGTAGCTACTGGTAGAATCGAAAGAGGAGTAGTAAACTCTGGAGAATCAGTGGACATCATCGGTATGGGTGCTGAAGGCTTGAAGTCTACAGTTACTGGAGTTGAGATGTTCCGTAAGATCCTTGACAGAGGAGAAGCAGGTGATAACGTAGGTCTATTGCTAAGAGGTATCGAAAAATCTCAGATTAAGAGAGGAATGATTATCTGTAAGCCAGGATCTGTGAAGCCTCACGCTCACTTTAAGGCTGAAGTTTACGTTCTTTCGAAAGAAGAAGGTGGACGTCACACTCCATTCTTCAACAGATACAGACCACAGTTCTACCTAAGAACTACTGACGTGACTGGAGAGATCACTCTTCCTGCAAACGTTGAAATGGTTATGCCTGGTGACAACGTAACAATCGAAGTTAACTTGCTTTCTGCAGTTGCTCTTGAGAAAGGTCTTCGTTTTGCAATCCGTGAGGGTGGTAGAACAGTAGGAGCTGGTCAGGTGACTGAGATTCTTGACTAATCACTCTTGATTAATAAATAAGCAATGCGACCCTGAAATAATTTCGGGGTCGCATTTGTTTCTTAAGAGATTTTACCTAATTTTGCGTTCCCATTAGCGGAGCGTTCATTCACACGGGCATAGTTCAACGGCAGAATAGCGGTCTCCAAAACCGTTGATGGGAGTTCGAATCTCTCTGCCCGTGCCAATAAGAAAGTACACTATGAATCTTAAAAACTTTGTTCTGGAATCATACGACGAAATGAAAAATAAGGTCACTTGGCCTAAATATTCATTTCTTCAAAACAGCGCAGTATTGGTATTGGTAGCATCCTTAATTTTTGCACTCTTTATTGGTGCAGTGGATTTAGGTTTCGAAAATATCATGAAATGGTTTTATGATTTATTCTAATTGAATTGACTTTACAGAATGGCTGAACATAAGTGGTACGTACTCAGAGTAGTAGCGGGACAGGAAAAAAAGACAAAAACCTATCTGGAGAATGAAATCTACAGAGAGAAGATTGAAGAGTTTATTCCAGATGTCCTAATTCCTTCTGAGAAGGTATATGAAATGCGGAATGGCAAAAAGCGTGTAAGGGAAAGAAATTTCTTTCCGGGATATGTTTTGGTCAATGCAGATCTATCGAATGGTGAAGCCAATCACGTAATAACAAGCATTCCGGGAGTAATCGGTTTCTTGGGTTCAAACTCCGGGGGAGCTTCCAAAATCCCCGAGCCATTACGTCAATCAGAAATCAACCGTATTTTAGGTAAGGTTGAAGAGATTGATGAGTTTGCCGAGAAGCTGGATACACCATTTATAGTAGGAGAGAGCGTTAAAGTAATGGACGGTCCCTTCAGTGGTTTTACCGGGACAATTGAGGAGATATTTGAAGAGAAGAAGAAATTGAATGTTATGGTCAAAATCTTCGGAAGAAATACTCCTGTAGAATTAAACTTTATACAAGTAGAAAAACAAGACTAAGCAATGGCTAAGGAAATCACTGGTTATTTAAAACTACAAGTGAAAGGTGGCCAGGC
>JAHEBE010000071.1 GCA_024642365.1 Algoriphagus sp. | reverse complement strand
CGCATTGATCGTGATCAAACCCAACGAGGGCGAACAATCGATAATAATGAAATCATAATCGGCCGTGAGGTCTTTGATCACTGCTTTCATCTTTTCCTCTCGATTATCCATGTTGATCATTTCGACTTCAGCACCTACCAAATCAATGTGTGAAGGCACTAAATCCAAATGGGCAACAGATGTGGTAGTAATGATTTCCCGCACATCGATTTCATCTACCATGCATTCATAAATGCTGGTTTTAATAGACTTTGGATCTTGACCTAAGCCCGAAGTAGTATTCGCCTGAGGGTCAGCATCGATAATCAGTGTTTTGAATTCTAAAACAGCCAAACTAGCTGCCAGATTCATTGCTGTCGTAGTCTTACCTACTCCACCTTTTTGATTAGCAATTGCTATGATTTTTCCCATGTTGGTTTAATCGGAGATTTTGAATGTCAATATTAAGCAAAATCAGCGCTTTTTTGGCCGATTTAAGATCTTTTTTTCCCAAAGCTCGAGGAGAATAAAATCCTTTCATTACCCTAAAATCATCACCCAAAGTTCTAATATTTAGTGGGATAGCCTGCAATTTCCTGATTGGAATTAACATTTTTTAGGGCCTACACAACTTGAAAGCAAATTGACAGATCTTTCGAAAGTTTAAAAAAGATTGGATTAGGCTTAGATTTTAAAAAGGAATTTTTGAGGGGAGCAAGCAAAAAAAAAGAGCCTTTTAAAAAGGCTCTTTTTTGATGATTATTTCTTCTTATTAGCATCTGCAGCTTTCATTGCATCCTCTAATTTTTGTTGAAATTTAGATTTCTTTTTGTTCACATTTTTCACTTTGCTTTCTTCAACTTTCGCTCTGATTTTAGAATCATCTACAAAAAGCTTGATCAATGCTTGCTGGCCAAATGTCACCATGTTGGACACGAAATAATAGAAGCTCAAACCAGCAGGGTAGGAGTTCAAAATAAACATGAACATTACTGGCATGATGTAACCTAGATTCTTCATCGGGCCAGTTGCTGTTGTCAATTGATTGTTGAAGTGTGTATAGACGATTTGAGATACAGTCATCAATAAGGTGAACAAACTCACGTGCGCACCATAAAACGGAATCGTAAATGGTAATTTGATAAAGGTATCGTAGGTGGATAAATCCGCTGCCCAAAGGAAAGATTCTTGACGAAGTTCAATTGCGTTTGGAAAGAAGAAGAACATCGCAAACAAGAACGGCATCTGCAATAGTAATGGCAGGCAACCTGAGATTGGACTAACCCCCAATTGGGAGAAAAGCTTCATTTGCTCCTGCTGCATTTTAGAGGCATCATCTCCATATTTTTCCTTCAACTCATCAATCTCTGGCTTGATAACTCTCATTTTTGCCATTCCGATATAAGACTTGTAAGTCAGCGGGAATAGCGCCAATTTGATTAAAAAGACGATGATGATAATGATTACGCCATAATTGCTAAAGAAATTTTCAAGGAAAGCAAATAAGTTGACAATGATGTATTTGTTGACCCAGCTGACAAAGAAGTAACCCATGTCCACGTTGTCTTCAAATCCAGGAGTTACCTGTTTGAGGACCTTATATTTGTCTGGACCGAAGTAGTAAGTATAGCCTGCTTTTCCATCCACCAAAGGAATGTTTAGCGAAGCACTCATCGTACGAACGATCGCGCTGTCCTCTGGAGTTGATTGAGAAATTTTTACGTTTTGGAAAGTGCTATCAGCAATAATGGCAGCTGAGAAAAAACGCTGACTGAAGGAAAGCCATTTGACTGATTCTTCTAATGTTTCTTCTTCCGAATCATCGCTAGCTCCCAAATTATCAAAAGAACCAGAGGCAGTGTAATAATTCAGTCGTGATTGTCTTCTGGATTCTGCCAGGTTACTTTCCTGAGTTTTGATCTGATCTTCCCAAGTGTATGCAATAGAATTTCCAGTGAAAACTCCCGCATATCGATCTATTTCAAAACTCTTTTTCACTTCATAGCTACCGTCCTCAAGGCTAAAGCGATGAATCAGTTGTCCGCTTTCCGTCGCTGCTGAAAGTTGTAATGTTTGGGTTTTAATCCCCTCCTCATTTACAGCGCTTTCGATAGTACCTGTGAAATAAAGATCGTTGAGGTTAATCGGTCCTGTTTTGCTATCAATGATAAAGTTCATTTTGGAACTTTGCTCACTTAGCAAATCCAAGGGGGCCATATCCCAACTCTTGTATTCTTTTAGGATTACTTCTTTTACAGAAGCGCCTTTTGAAGAAATTTTCACTTGAATCAAATCATTCTCAAGGACGATTTCTTCTTCTTCTCCATAGGTCATTGCAGCTAGAACTCCGTATTGCGCCAGTTTAGCTTCATTGAAAAGGCTATCATTGATCGATGCGGTTTCAGTTGCAATTTCCTCAATTGCGGTCGAGGAAGTGACAGGATCAGTTTGGGTAGTTGTGGCAGTTTCTACAATTGGAAGTTCTGGCTCACTCGCAAAAAAGATGGAGTAGACCAGAATCACTGCAGCAAAAAGGATCAAACCTGTTGCTTGATTTTTATCCATGGTATTATTCTTAAATCCTGAAGAGATTCAGGTAGATTTCTTATTTGACTTTATTGTCAACCGCCGCTTGGATAAATTTCACAAATAACGGTTGAGGGTTTAATACGGTACTTTTATATTCTGGGTGAAACTGAACGCCTACAAACCACGGATGATTTTTTATCTCGATAATTTCCACCAGTCCTGTTTCAGGATTTTTTCCAGAAGCAATCATTCCTTTGCTTTCAATTTCCTCCAAATAGGAGTTGTTGAATTCATATCGGTGACGATGTCTTTCTTGAATTTTAGCTTTTCCATACGCTGCGAAAGCTTTGCTGGATTTTTTCAGGTCGCAAGCATACGAACCTAATCGCATTGTTCCGCCCATTTGGTCAACTTTCTTTTGTTCCTCCATCAAAGCGATTACAGGATAAGGAGTGTTTGGATCCATTTCTGTGCTGTTCGCATTTTCTAATCCTAGCACATTCCTGCTGTATTCGATTACGGCCACTTGCATTCCCAAACAAATCCCCAAGAACGGAATCTGCTTTTCGCGGGCGTAGCGGACCGTTTCAATTTTTCCTTCAAAACCTCGCTCTCCAAATCCTGGAGCTACCACGATGCCGTCTAAGTCTTTGAGTTTACTCTTTAAATTATCTGAATTTATTCCTTCAGAGGAAATCAATTTCAGGTTTACCTCGCATTCGATGGATGCACCTGCATGGGTAAATGCCTCAATAATCGATTTATAAGAATCTGGAAGCGAAACGTATTTACCAACCAAACCAATGGTTACTGCTTGAGTTGGGTTTTTCAGTTTGCCTAGAAAATCTTTCCAATTATCTAGGTTTGCTGGAGTTTTCGAAGAAAGTTTAAGCTTAGACATCACCCGCTCATCCAGTTTTTCTTTTTTCATAAGGAGCGGAACGTCATAGATGGATTCTGCATCCATGGCCTCGATTACACTGTTAAGCTGAACATTGCAAAAGAGAGCTAGTTTCTTTTTGACATCTGGAGGCAAGTGATATTCGGTTCGACAAACCAATATGTCTGGTTGAATCCCTGCTTCTAGTAATTGCTTAACTGAATGTTGAGTTGGTTTGGTTTTGAGTTCTTTGGCTGCTTTAAGGAAAGGGATAAGAGTTAAATGAATAACCAAAAAATTATTTGGTGCTAGATCCCATTTGGCCTGACGAACTGCTTCAATGAATGGTAAAGATTCAATATCACCGACGCATCCACCAATTTCTGTTATTACTACATCATATTTCCCCTCATCACCAAGCTTATAGAAATTTGATTTAATCTCATCCGTAATATGCGGGATGACCTGTACCGTCTTCCCTAAATATTCACCTTTACGCTCTTTGGTGATCACATTATTGTAGATTCTTCCAGTAGTGATGTTGTTATTCTGAGAAGTTGGAATATTCAAAAAACGCTCATAATGCCCTAAATCAAGATCGGTCTCAGCACCATCATCTGTGACATAGCATTCGCCATGCTCATATGGGTTGAGAGTACCTGGATCGATGTTTAGGTAAGGATCGAACTTTTGAATAGTGACACTAAAACCTCGGGATTGAAGCAATTTGCCAAGCGATGCAGCAATAATGCCTTTTCCTAGCGAGGATGTCACTCCTCCTGTGATAAAGATGTATTTCGTATTGGAAGCCATAAGAAGGGCGTGTGATGAAATTGGTGGGGTTCTTATGGGGTTCAAAATTAAGGAAAATTCCTTAGTAATGACCCTTTTTGCTTAAAGATCGAATGAAATTTTCTTGTTTGTGGACTCTTTTTAGAAAACTAATTAGCGACAATTCGTGACAAATAGTTTTTGATTGGATCTCCATAATTTACTTTTGGGTGTTGGGTTCTTGTATGTTATGTCCAATAACCCTGATAAATTATGTATCTAAACTTATAGACAAATGGACCGATTACGAAGAAGAATTATCCTTACAGGAAAAAGATTAGATAAAGGACAGCTTACTTTAGATAGTTTGCATTCCTTTTCAAATGACTACTTGTTTTTTGATCCTATCGAACTTATGAAAGAAGTTGATTGGACACAATATGAATCCAATATAGCTTGTATCAACACGATTTATAAAAAGTTATTTGACGGTTTTGTTATTGAAAATAAAACCTTGGTTTGTTATTGGCCTGCTACAAATTTTCCAGATAGTTATTGGAATGATTGTGTAGATGCAGCTAAGAAAGCTGGGATACTAGTGGAGGTGAATTCGTTTATTGAAGAAATGAATCAAAGCGATGAATTGCTTATTCAATTTCAATCTCTTTGGAAAGAACTCCTTGTAGAAATGATCCAGTCAGTTTCTGAAGATATTATACTAAATGAAAAACTAGAGGAAATTGCGAGATTAGAAAATGAGGATTATTCGATTACCATTTTTGCACAACATGAAATCGACCGAATTAATTATTTCTATGTTTCCTCTGTTCAAGAAGTATTTGAATTTGTCCCTCAATATGAGTTTGAGCAAACTTCAAAATTACATCATACACACTTATTTGAAACTTTCGAAGCCTTATTGCAAGCAGTTCAATCAGAATTTGATCTGGCAACATTACAAGTAGAGTTCTTAAATAAACGCTTGGAAAAAATATATTTTAATTCACTGCTAAATAAAAATATTGATTTAAATCTAATCCAAAATTGGATGGCTAGTTACTCAATGAATTGATTTGCTTCTTTATCTCCTTAGAATGTTATTTATATTTTTTGAGAAATAAAATATTATATATATTGCATACGCTTTTTATATAATGGACTTTAACTAACAAAAAAATGAGAGATTTAATTAAAGAAGCTATAGCAGACCTAAAGAAAGGTGATGGTTTTATTTATGTGACTGCAGATGGTAAAAAAATCGATTTGCACGAAGCAGCTAACAAAGGTATTCCAGTCACTCCTCTTAACCCAAAAGATCAGGTTATTAAAAAACTTGAGGCGGCAGGTTTACTTTTAAATGATGGTAAATTTTTAAATGAGTTGAATGAGTTGATTTCCTTAGTAACAGGAAGCAGTTCTTCTTCTAAAGGAGCAAAGCGAAGAACTTTTTCTGATTCGGAGAAAGGGAAAATTATTGCTGAGTGGAAAAAAGTAGAAGCAGCTGGTAAAAAGACAAAAGCTGCATTTGCAAGAGAAATTGGTGTGGGGTATCAAACTTTTATCAATTGGCTTAGAGGCTGAATACCCGGTTAAGTATTTAAAAAAAAAGGCTGCATTGCAGCCTTTTTTTATGCTCGATGCATTCTATCTGACTTAATTAATAAACTTAAAAATGCGAATATGCTAAATGCGAGAAGAGAAAGATTCAAAATATGATTCGACGAAAGACTAACTAAGAATGAATTAAAAATTGAAAAATCTATTCGTGGTAACTGAATTTTTTCTAAAGGCATAAACAAGTTAGCACCTCGCCTCGGCAAAAATAAAAGTACATAACTACTTAAACTTATAATAACCAAAATTATAATCCCAAACCCAAGAGGCGGGATCACCGGTTCATACGCTATTTTATTTTTTTCTTTAGCCAAAGATTTTAAGACTGCGGCAGAAAAATCAAGAGAAGGTTGTTCGTGACCCGACTCCTTAATCCATCTCCCCAATTTATCCTCGCTATTTAATTGGTCTTGATTCATAACAAATTGATTAATTCGTTTTTGGTAATCTTTTGAAGAATTTCGTAGAGGTTTTTTCGACCTCGATGAAGACATATCTTTACTTGAGACTCTGAATATGCTGTAATCTCTTGAATTTCTTTGATGCTTTGTTCTTCTAAATAGAATAATGTCAAAACTACTGACTCATTCGACTTTAACTGTTCTAGGCCTTCTTTGATCAGTTCCTTCCTTTCCTGGACTTGCAGGCTTTCTATTCCGGAAATTAAGTCCTGAGAGACAAGCTCCTGAGAAACTTCATTGCTTAAGATGTCCCATTGAGTTTTGTTCTTCCGTTGCCTACCCAAAGCTTCGTTGAATATTATTTTATAAAACCAGGTTGTAAATTTCGAATTCCCCTCAAAGGTGTGAATTGCATGATAGGCTTTCATAAATGAATCCTGCGCGACTTCTTCAGCTTCCTCCCGATGTTTAAGTATCCTGAAAGCTAAGGTATAGGCATAATTTTGATGCTTTTGGATCAAAGTCCCAAAAGAATTTAAATCTCCCCGCTTAGTTTTTTCGATATAAAATGAATCGTCTTGGTAAGGCATTCTTCTATAAGATGCAGGATTGGAGAAATAAGTTACAGATTTTTTTTAGGGAGATTTGTAACCTTTCCTAAGATCCACGCATCCAAGATTAAAAACCTAACCAATAATTTTATGACAGAAGACATTTTAATCCCGTTAATTATTTTCTCCTGCCTCTTTGGGATCGTGTATGTTTATTTGACAACTCGAAACAAGGAGCGCCTAGCTCTAATTGAAAAAGGAGCTGATGCAAAACTTTTCAACTCTGGTAAAAAATATAGCCTTGGGCAATTCGTTCTTAACATTGCCCTTCTAGGGGTAGGTATAGGGATTGGAGTTTTGATCGGAGCGTTGTTCAATCAAGGTGGAATGGATGAAGGTGTTGCTTTTACTTCTAGCATTTTCATCTTTGGAGGCCTAGGCCTGTTGACAAGTTTTTTTGTAAATAGAAAACTTCACAAAGAAGAAAACTAAGCCAATTATTATTTAAATAAAGAGCCTTCTCTGTACAAGAGAAGGCTTTTGCTTTTTATAAGTCGACTAGCTTCGAATAATCTGATTATTTTTGTAAAAAAAACAGGTTTGGAATTATCAGATTTAGCTAAAAAATTGAAAGTTGATGGAGTTCTCCATCTAAAAGAGGGGAATGGAAAAGTGTTGACTTTTCTAAAACCTGAAGATTGGGATAGTAGCAAAGGTGAAGACTGGATATTTTTACTTTTTGACATGTTTCAAATCAGAACGATTTGTGAGCCTTTTTCTGAAGTTTCTCTTGATGTAGTCGAATACGCTTCCAAGGCTACCATCTACCATAGTACTCCGAATCGTATTCTAAAAGCGACACCAACCGTCCAGGGGAATTTGAAATTTTCATTAATTCGAGAGCCTAATTGGAACAAATTTCTTTTTCAACTCGCGCAGCCTGTTCTAGTTAAACTCGACACCAAAGAAAACACGCAGTTCGAAACCAAAGTAGTTTTCCCACTCTTCGGACCCAATGTGAAAGAATTGATGCTAGGCCCAGAAGGTGACGTAAAAATAATCAGAGGATGAATTTCAAATCACAGCTAGCCCAAGTTGAGGTTTTTTCAAAAGTAGCCCAAGCCGCCAAAAATAAAGGATTGGAGACTTATGTCGTAGGCGGATATGTCCGAGATTTAATTTTGGGCAGGCCAAGTAAAGACATCGATTTTACTTGCGTAGGCAGTGGGATAAAACTTGCCGAGGAAGTTGCCAAACAATACGATCATCATATTCCGCTTTCTGTTTTCAAAAACTTTGGAACAGCGATGCTAAAAATGGATGAATTTGAACTTGAATTTGTAGGCGCAAGGAAGGAATCATATCGTCTGGAGTCCAGAAAACCAATCGTGGAAGACGGGACAATGCTGGAAGATCTGGAACGTAGAGATTTCACCATTAATGCGATGGCTATTTCTCTGAACGAGAAAAATTTTGGGGACTTGGTTGATCCTTTTGGAGGTTTAGCCGATATAAAAAAGAAAATCATCCGAACTCCACTGGATCCTGCGATCACTTTCTCAGACGATCCGCTTCGAATGTTGCGGGCAGTTCGGTTTGCCTCTCAATTAGATTTTGATATTGAACCGGACACGTTTTTTGCCTTATCCGAAAATGCACCTCGTCTGGAAATCATTTCTGCTGAGCGAATCATCGTTGAGTTGAATAAAATAATAGCGGTAAAAAAGCCTTCTTACGGATTCAAATTACTGTTTGCCAGCAAATTGCTGCAAGAGTTTTTCCCTGAAATGGTGGCGCTGCAAGGGGTAGATTCTGTGGACGACAAATCCCATAAAGATAATTTCTACCACACGCTTCAGGTATTGGACAATGTCTGCCAAGTAAGTGATGATCTCTATTTGCGCTGGGCTGCTATTCTTCATGATATTGCAAAGCCTGCGACAAAGAGGTTTAACAAAAAAGTTGGCTGGACTTTTCATGGACATGAGGATAAAGGCGCTCGGATGGTTCCTGATATTTTCAGAAGACTGAAACTCCCGATGGATGATCGGATGAAATATGTCCAGAAACTGGTAAGGCTCCACTTACGTCCTATTGCATTGGTTAAAGATGAAGTGACCGATTCTGCGCTTCGGAGACTTTTGTTTGATGCTGGCGATGCGATAGAAGATCTGATGAAGCTTTGTCGTGCGGATGTGACTTCAAAGAATAACAAGAAAGTGAAACGTTATCTTGAAAATTTCGATAAAGTGGATCAGAAGCTTTTGGAAGTGGAGGAAAAGGATCAAATGAGAAATTTTCAGCCACCAATTACAGGAGAGGAAGTCATGCAAGTGTTTAACTTGAGTCCATCAAAAATTGTAGGAGAGATTAAAGAGGAAATTAAAGAAGCTATATTGGAGGGCCGAATTCACAACAACCCTACCGAGGCACGCGAATTGATGTATGAAATCGCAAAAAAGAAAGGCCTAATGCCTGCCAATAATCCCAGTTAAAATTCAAAATAAAAACTATACTTAACAATGAAGCACGTTTTATCAATGCTAATTCTGGTCCTTTGTGCCAGTACATCCTTTGCTCAAACTACCGATTCGGTAGCACCTAAACTCGACCCAAACACAAAAAAAGTTCTTAATCTTCAAGACCAAGCAGCCTACCAGTTAGCGATGCGCTACAATGATTTTGAATCTGCAAAAGATAAGTTGTTTAGCCTAATCGTAAGAAATCCCGAAGATCTTCGCTATCCGGAATTATTAGGAAGCCTTTATTTCGAAAATGGGGTGTCCAGCTCAGCAGCTTTGGTTGCTTTGGATATTCTTCAAGTAAATGAAAAGAGCATCGGCTCATTGGAGATTGCGGCTTATTCTTTAGAGCAATTAGGAGCATTAGATCAGGCTTTGCCACATTTCGAGCGTTTATATTTATTGACTGGAGATAATTTCAGCTTGTATAAGTCAGGGTTCATTCAGTACAGTCTAAAAAAATATCAAGAGGCTTTGAATTCGGTGAATATGTTGACTAAAAATGCCAAGCCAGAGGATAAAATAGGATTCCCTGTTTCTCAAACTGAGACGCAAGAAATTGGAATGAAAGCAGCAGCATTGAATTTAAGAGGGATGATTTACTTGGATCAAGGTTCAAAACCAGAGGCTAAAACAGCTTTTGAAGAAGCGATTCAACTGGAGCCGAACTTCAATCTTGCAAAAGAGAATTTGAAAAAAGCGATGTAATTCAGCTAGGCTTTTAAATTGAAACCGACTTTGTAAATGAAGTCGGTTTTTTTATTTCTAAGGAAATAAAAAATATGCTGCAGTTGTGGTAATGAGAGATAGCAGCAGACTTAGGAGGATGATCTTAGAATAATTGGTTTGCCATTGCTTTTGACTATTTTCTGAGGGATTCCTAAGTTGCTTATTAGGACGAATAACCTCTTGAACTAAGGCCAGACTTCCTAAAAAATAAATGCAAAGAATGAGGAGAAAACTAGCAATGACTTCAATCACTTTTTGTCGGGGTTTGAAAAATGAGAATGCATTATAGAAAATAATGACGCAAGGATCAAGGATTTAATTTGATCTGAAAAAATAAGAGCGACTCACTAGAGTCGCTCTTTGGTTTATTTTAATTATGAGCTATTGGGTCAGGATTCCCATCAGGGTCACCAGTCGCAACACCAGAAGTCTTGAGTGGCCCTAATAACAACAATCCCGCAACATGCGGAGATGCCATTGAAGTCCCACTATAGGTAGCGTAGCCACCTGGAACGGTAGAAAGTACTCCTACTCCAGGAGCTGCAAAATCTACCGGTGGATTTCCATAATTGGAAAAAATTGCAAACTTATCATTACTATCAATCGCAGATACGGTAAAGATATTTGATCCATTTGCACGAGCAGGGCTATGATTATTCGCATCGTCTGATTCATTTCCAGCTGCTAATGCCACTTTCACACCGGATTGTCCAAGTGCAACTACTGCAGCGTCCAAAGCAGTAGAAACTGGACCTCCTAGACTCATGTTAGCTACATCACCTGAAGAGGCATTCGCTCTAACGAAATCTACGCCAGCAATTACTCCTGAATAAGAACCAGAACCTCTGCTATCCAATACTTTTACTGGGACTACTCTTGCTCCAGCTGCAACTCCAACAACGCCCTCTGAATTATTGATTGCAGCAACGGTTCCTGATACATGTGTACCATGTCCATTTCCATCTGATGATAGATCGGAATCTTTTCCCCGATCAAATGCATTGAATCCTAATGAAGTAGCCACATTCAAATCCGGATGGGAACTATCAATTCCAGAGTCAATGATATAAGCTTTTCCATTTCCTGTGTAAGTAGCTCCGCCACCAACTCTTGTGATTCCATAAGGAGTTTGCTGGGAAGTGCCACCACCTCCACCTCCGGATCCTGGACCTTTGCCTGGAGGTGGAGCCAGTGCCATGATTCGATCTGGCTCGATTAGTTTCACATTAGGATCTTTAGAGAGAGTTTGGAATTCATCTTCAGATAGTTCCACTGCAAATCCCTCGATTGCACTTCCATAGACAAATGAA
>JAHEBE010000070.1 GCA_024642365.1 Algoriphagus sp. | reverse complement strand
CATCATTGATCGTGATCAGTAAATTTCCTTTGATCCGCTCTTCAGGCCGAAACTCATCCGTGGTCCAAGACCTTCCATTTAGAAATTGTTCAAAGCTTGTTTTCATTTGATTGAAAACATTTGTGTTTTGAATCCTTGCTCGGTCGCTATTGATGATCACTTTAAAATTGAGCTCCTGCGAAAAAGCATTCAGAGATAAAAAAAATAGAATAACGACGAGGAATTTCTTTTTCATAAACTTAAAAGTAAAGAAAAAATCGGCCTTAAACCCAAACTGGTATTGTTTTGATTTGATCCAAAATTAGTGCTGCAATTTTAGCCTTACTAGCCAACGCCAACTGGACTGTTTCTCCACTTGCATGAAAAAGATCCACTTGATTGGTATCTACTTTAAAGCCCGCACCGGCAACTTTCGCAGAATTTAGGACAATTAAATCAAAGTTTTTCTTCTTGAGTTTTGCTTTTGCATGTTCTGCTTCCCGTTCTGTTTCCAAGGCAAATCCGATGTGGATCTGATTAATTTTCTTTTGCTTTCCCAACTCGAAAGCGATATCAACATTTTTTTTCAACTTGATAGAAAGTATGCTGCTATCTTTTTTGATCTTTTCATCAGCAACCTCAGCAGGTGCGTAATCCGCCACCGCGGCAGCGAAAACTGCAATATCAACTTCTGGATGGATCTTAGCCGAAACTTCGAACATTTCAGCCGCACTCGTCACTGAATTCCAATGGAATTTATCCTTTTGAACATTCAAAGAAATTGGTCCCGAGACCACAAATACTTCAGCTCCTCTTGAGACAAATGCATCTGCTAGAGCAAGTCCCATTTTACCACTCGAATGATTACTAATAAACCGAACCGGGTCTAATGCTTCTTGGGTTGGGCCCATGGTAATTAGAATACGTTTTCCTTTGAAATCAGAAGAAATTTTGAAAAAATTTTGGACTTCCTCCAAAATGTGTTCAGGCTCCATCATTCTTCCTTGTCCAGATAAGCCACTTGCGAGCTCGCCTGATTCTGCATGTAATATATGATGGCCAAAAGAAGCCAATTGACTTAGATTTGATTGTACGGCTGGATGCTGGTACATATCCAAATCCATAGCCGGAGCAACCATAACTGGACACCTCGCTGATAAATAAACTGCAGAAAGCAAATTATCACAGATCCCAAGAGCAAATTTCGAAAGCGTATTGGCGCTCAATGGCGCAACTAAAAATAAATCGGCCCAAAGCCCCAACTCGACGTGGTTGTTCCATTCGCCAGTTTCGTCCTTTTTGAATTGGCTCAATACCGGCCTTTTCGAAAGAGTTGCTAAGGTGAGTGGGGTAATAAAATCAAAAGCAGAAGTGCTCATAACGATTTGCACTTCTGCTCCTGATTTAATCAATAAACGGGTAAGGTGAGCAGTCTTGTAAGCAGCAATGCTTCCTGTGACTCCTAATAAAATTTTCTTCCCCGCAAGGTTCATTTTTTATTCGCCAGCTGGCTCTTCAGGCAATCTGTGATAGATTTTGCCATCAATAAACTCTTCCATTGCCAATGTGCTTGGCTTAGGCATACGCTCGTAAAACTTAGAAATTTCGATTTGCTCTTTATTCTCGAAAACCTCCTCAAGATTATCTACAGTAGAAGCAAACTCAGAAAGTTTGGTATTCAACTCCTCTTTCAAGGTGTTTGAAATTTGCTTCGCACGCTGGCCTACAATATGAAGTGACTCATAAATGTTTCCGGTTTTTGCCGCGATTTTATCCAAATCTCTAGTAATGATTGATGGATTAGTTGCCATATCTTTTTATTTAGATTTTATTAATTCTCTTTTTTTTCTGCGTTTTGCTCGGCCTCAAACTTTGCAGTTTGCTCGGCAGCTTGTTGCGCAAATTTATTTTTCAATTCACTATGTGAGGCTAACTCTTTCCTAGCTTCCCCCTCAAATTTTTTAACCTCTCCCATGAATGGGCTACTTGGATATCTTCTATAAAACGTAGATGCAAATGCTAACGCATCATTCAAACGCTCTTCTTTTTTCGCAAAAGCACTGTTTTTAGCATATCCGGTACTTACCTCTACAAGCTTATATGCTAACTCCTCATTGTATTTACTTTCAGGATAATCTTTCGTGAAATTCTGAAAGTTGATAATACAAGCTCTATAAAAATCACCAGGATACAATCCGTCTTTCAGGCGGTAATACATACTGGATTCTTGATATGCTTTTTCCTCAAATCTTCCTTGAAGATCCACCAACATTTCCATCGCCCGCTCATAACTAGCAGAACCTGGGAATTGGGTAACGAACCTCTGAATCGCAGAAACAGCTTCCTGTGAACTTTGTTGGTCCAAATTGAAATCCGGAGAGTCCAGGTAAAGCGAATAGGCATTCATAAATAAGGCTTCTTCTGCTAAAGGACTTCTATTATAAGTCCGGAAGAAATTACTAAAATAACCTGCCGCCTCTATGTAGCGCTTCGTTTTGAAATGACAATTGGCATAATTGTAATCCGCCAATTCAGCCTTTTCACTTCCACGGATTACTGGAAGGACCTTGTCATACAAAATAATCGCCTTATTGTACTCTCCTGCTTGGTAATAATCATTAGCCCCTTTGTAAAGTTCTTCCCAATTGGTGCTTTTCTCCAATTTATTGAAGGGCCCGCAAGAAGCGATAGCAAAGATCAAAATTATAACTAGAATGGATTGTACGCGCATTTTCATTTTCAAGACCGCAAATATACGGGATAAATATTCGAATTCAAACGGATGGAATGATTGAGAAATAGGTTACTTCTTGACTTGCAGCTTCTTGGTTACAATATTTTTATTGTCAAGAAATAAGGTGTAGAAATAAAAGCCAGGATTAAGATCTGACACATTGATTACTAAAGTGCTTCGTTCTGGATCCAACTCATATTCTGCAACTGGATTCCCAATGAAACTATTAATCGTGATTTTAGCCTTTACTTTTGGATTTTTGAATTCATAATCCAACTGAGCAATTCGATTACTTGGGTTTGGGTAAATATCACTCAAAATCATATCCTTGTAATCAAACTCATTCACTTTGGTTTTAGAGTTCTCCACTGCATATACAGCTTCAACGACAAAGACATCTTTTAAATTTGATTCATTCACAAAAAACAAATCAAATGATCCTCTAGTCTCTGCAATACCCATCTCAAAATCCAGGTACATATCTGTCACTACCTCACCAGGACCAAGAGTCAGTTTTATTTTCGACAAATCTTTTCTTGGATTGAAGCATTGATCACCGATACATATTTTGATATTCTGAGATGACCCAATATTTCCTTTCAAATATTTCAGAAAGAAAGTTTTTGATTGATCGGATTCGTTTTGGAGGATGATTGTTTTTCGTTGAGTAGACCCTAAATCACCATTAAACTCTAGATTCTCACTCAACACACGAACTTGCTGCCCAACTCCAATAAGTGGAAGGGACAGCCAGAGGCATGTAAAAAATATGAAGAATCTGTTCATGTAAAATTTTAATCTATACGCTTTCCAGTTTTAAAACTGTATTCAATATACGCACAAATTTAAGTTCAAGGTTACCCAAAAGGTGAAAAATGTGGTTAATTTCTGTTAACCCTTGGAAAATATTTTCCTTTAAGTAACGTTAACCCCCACTCTTCACTGGCAAAAGTGGTTTCAAAGTCCTTTTTTGTAGCGAAGGGATTCGTTTTTCCAGTGACTTTTGGATTTCAGAGTCGGTTGGCATCCTCAATTTCACATTCGGCTGATTAAAAAAGTTTTTTGCATTTAAGTCGATTTCCTCCACTGTCCTCCAGGAATTTATGTCCTCCATACTTGGTTTTTCATCAATTCGCCACTTAAATCCATCAAGTTGAGAGTTCTCTTCATTCACTAATTGGAATGGAGTAAATTTTCCGTCTGGTTTTATTCCATAGGTTACTCGAGAGATTGCACCATCCTGAAATCTCATTTTGATGGTGGCACTCAGGGTTTTATTTATCCCTTGAGTCAGGGTATCACCTTCCAGCGCATAGTAGAGAGATTCCCCGTTTCCATCAATATCCAGTTTACTTATTTGCCCTTCAATAAAATATCCATTGATGACTCGACCCTTCATTTGATTGTAATTCATCAAAGTATCCTTGGTGACCACAAACCCGTTATTTTTTAGATAAACACGATCCAATTCTTCATTCGCTATGTAAAAAGTCATTGAGTCAGCTGAGATCTGACTTTTTGTATTCCACATTACCGGGTTTTGAAACATCTTGATCGAAGAATCTGAATAGTTATAAACCAAAGAATCTGCAACCCCGGACACATCTTTATTCAAAATCTTAATGGCTCGAAATGCCAGTAAGAATTTGGCTGAATCCGACTCATTATCCTGGGAAATCAAGGAATCAGCAGTCATATAGAGCGTATCCTTCTCGAAGTAGCGTCTAACCAAAGCATTTCCATGAACTAAGCTGTATTTACGCTCTTCCCAATATTCCCCCACATCCCCAAATACCTCAACCTGTCTTTCCTTATTGAAGACACTTACTTTTTCAAGGCCTTTGTAATATGCCGCAAGCTCATCGTAGAATAGTTCTTGCCCCTTTATTCTACTCGTCTCGGTATCGACGAGCCCCTCAAAAAATCTAAATTGTTTGGACTGAGTATTGTAAAAACTTCCTTTCTGAGCGTCGAGTTTATTCCCGTCTTTGGAAACCAAATTTGTCAAACCCTTGGTCTCAGCAGTTTTAGGAATTGTGAGATAGACCAGATAATTGGTTTTCATCGTGTAGTCCGGGTTGACTAAAACCACCTCATCTTGAAACGTGATTCGTTCTAAATTTACCTCATAGCGGCCACGCTCGCTAGTCAAAACGTTTACAGAATCGACTACTTTCCCAGAATTGAAATAGTAAGCAATATTCCCTAGACGGTCATAGTCCAAGTATTCCGTATAAAGTGTGGTAGATTCATTTGAAAAAACAACTCGATTCCTTAGCCTTGCCATTTTGGTATTGCCATCATACTCAGCATAGGCACTTCTCGTTTTAACAGGGTCTTCCGTGTCTTCTATTCGCACATTCCCAAATAACTTTGCACGGTTTTCTTCGCGGAAAAAGTGAGCAGAATCGCAAAAAATCAAGGAATTTTGATTTTTCATTCGGACAGATCCAATGAGTCTTTCAAAGCCATTTGCTCCTTCTAGCACTTCGGCCTGCATGATTTCCAAAGTATTGGACCCTTGTGCAAAACTCCTAAGCTGGATCACAAAGAATCCTATAATAATACCAAAAGTAAAGATGAGCTTTCGAGTCATGTCTTGTTGAATGTGGGCAAAATTAGCAGAAAATGATATTTTTGATCAATGGTAAACGCTTTTATCCAGCATATCGGAAGTAAAACTTTGTTAAACCCTTCCAAAACCTACTTACTGGCCTGTAGTGGCGGGCTTGATAGCATTTGTCTTGGCGAATTACTTTCGCTAGCCTCTGTCCCATTTGAGGTAGCTCATGTGAATTTTCAATTGCGGAGCGAAGAAAGCGACGGAGACCAAAATTTTGTCCGAAACTGGGCTAAAGAAAAAAACGCTGTATTTCACACCATTCGGGTAGACACAAACTCAGTAGCTGAAAAAAGAGGGATTTCAACCCAAATGGCTGCGCGGGAAATTCGTTACGATTGGTTTGAAGAAATTTGTACCGAACGAAATCTCGAAGGAATTGTCCTTGCGCACCATCAAGATGATCAGCTCGAGACTGTGTTCCTGAATTTACTTCGCGGCACCGGCATCGAGGGAATATATGGCATGGCCGATCGTAGAGGCAAGTTGATTCGACCTCTTTTACCTTTCTCCAGAAAAGAACTTGAAGAATTTGCTTTGAGCCAACATTTGATTTGGCGAGAAGATAGTAGCAATAGCAAACTGGATTATAAGCGGAACAAACTTCGCCACGCGATCCTCCCGTCACTCTATGATTTTGCCCCGGATGCCAAATCTAATTTATTAACTAGCCTCACGAGACTCACCGATACAGGAAAAGCATTTACCGGATTGGTAGAGAATTGGTTGGCTTCCCATATTCAAGAAATTGAAGGAGTTCAATTTCTTTCCATTCCTTCGCTTTTGTCCACACAAGGAACTGTAAGTATTATTTATTTTTGGCTCAGATCTTATGGATTTAATTCTGATCAGGCTCAATCGATTCATGAGTCCCTGCAAAAAGGAGAATCAGGCAAACTCTTTGAATCTTCAACTTACCTCGTCAATGTAGATCGAGACCAAGTGTACCTTGCTCCTATTTTGGAGAAATTCAACCCGATAACGTTCACTGCGCAGGACATCCAATTTTCAATCCCAGATGGTAAATTTGACATCCTCAAATTATCCACTCCAAGCTCGATTGATACCAAAAAGGAAAACGCAATGCTTGATTTGGAGCGAATCAAATTTCCCCTCACTATTCGAACTTGGGAGCAGGGGGATCGATTTATTCCTTTGGGGATGAAAAGCAGTAAAAAAGTCTCTGACTTTTTGATAGATTTGAAGGTTCCACTCTTGAAAAAACGAGACGTAAAAGTTTTAATTTCGGATCAGGAGATTGCTTGGGTCGTCGGATACCGAATTGCCGATTGGGCCAAAACAACTGCAGCTACTCGAGAGATTCTTTACCTCAAAAAAACTGACCTATGTTAAATCCATTTTCTAAAACCTACACCCAAAAAGATCAAGAAATGTTTGATTTTTTGGGTTTGACCAAGTTTTTCGAACGCTTGCGGAATAAGGAAATGGCAAGATTTCTTCCAGCGATGCATCAACGGAAATATGTTCGGGATGAAGTTGTTTTTTTTAGCAAGGACCCTAGTCAGGCGCTTTATTTAGTAAAAAAAGGAGATGTTTGCCTGACGATTGACATCAAAGACAACTTTGAAACAATCATGGAGATCCATAAAGGAGAAGCCTTTGGAGAAAACTCCTTATTGGAAAACACCAAACGAACCTACACCGCAATCATCACTTCCGAAGAGGCTGAATTGATTGTAATCCCGCATTTCGCCATTCAGGAAATTTTTGATAGCAATCCGAAGATCAAAGCAAAAATGATGACTTCTTTGGCCGAATATTACAATGAGAATAATCAACGGCTGTTCAGATCATACCGGGAGTCATTTGGATTTTTCAGCCTTCGCCAAATGTTTGAATAAACCGATCAAATCATTACAAATTCATTTAGATAAATTAATACCCAATTCCTAAAGTATTCTAGATTGGGTTTCTATTCCTAGGCTTTGTTTAATAACTTAGCCCCGCTTTTTAGCAGGAACTATTCAATTAAAAAAATATCACTATGAGCAAAGTAACCGTAGTAGGAGCTGGTAATGTAGGCGCAACCTGCGCTGACGTTTTAGCTTATCGAGAAATCGCCGAGGAAATCGTACTAATCGACATTAAAGAAGGAATCGCAGAGGGAAAGGCCTTGGATATCTTCCAAAAAGCTCCAATCAATCAATACGACAGCAGAACTGTCGGAAGCACAAACGACTACAGCAAAACGGCAAATTCGGATGTTGTCGTGATCACTTCAGGCCTTCCAAGAAAGCCAGGAATGACACGTGACGATTTGATCGAAACAAATGCTGGTATCGTGAAGTCAGTGACCGAAAATGTTGTAAAACATTCTCCAAATGCAATCATTATTGTGGTTTCCAATCCACTGGATGTAATGACGTATCAGGCTCATTTGACTTCTAAATTTTCCAGAAACAAAGTGATCGGTATGGCTGGAATCTTGGATACAGCAAGATATAGAGCATTTTTGGCTGAAGAATTAAACGTTTCTCCAAAAGAAATTCAAGCCATCCTGATGGGCGGACATGGTGATACCATGGTGCCACTTCCTAGATATACTACTGTGGCTGGTATTCCAGTGACTGAGCTAGTAGCAGCTGATAAATTAGATGCAATCATCGAGCGAACAAAGTTCGGAGGTGGTGAACTAGTGAAGTTAATGGGCACTTCTGCTTGGTACGCGCCAGGTTCAGCTGCAGCTCAAATGGTAGAGGCTATCCTTAAAAATCAACGAAGAGTATTCCCAGTTTGTATCAAACTTGAAGGCGAATATGGCATTGATGATTGCTACTTGGGAGTACCAGTTATTCTTGGTAAAAATGGCGTCGAGAAAGTCTTGGAATTGGATTTGAATGCTGAAGAAAAAGCATTGCTCGAAACTTCAAGAGGACATGTCAAAGAAGTAATGAATGTACTTGACAAATTAGGCAAGTAATTTTCAACCAATTTAAGATCAGACCTTTGATGTTTTCTCTTGAATGATAGAGGCAGCTTAGGTCTGATTTTTGTATTTAATATCCCCCCGAATTACCCCTGAATTGTGAAAATCTGGAAAAGCTTAGTTATTCTACTTGTTCTAATTCTTCTAGCCGCGGCTGGCTTTTGGGTCTACCAAACCTACTTTTCAAGTAAAAAACTTTCTAATCTCGAACTCATAGGTGACAATGCCTTATTTGTCTTTGAGACCAAGCAGCCTGGAAAAACTTGGGAAAGTCTTCGCAACGATCCCGTTTGGGAAATATTAAAAGCATTGCCGGGTTTTGACAAAATGCAAAACCAACTCACAACTCTGGATAGTTTGATTGAAGATTCCGAGGAGCTTTTGACTTCATTTTCCGGCATTGAGTCCACTATCAGTCTTCATCCCACAGGCTCCGAGACATTTGAATTATTGTTTACAACTTCGATATCGGAAGATCAGCTGACAGAAATTCTTGAAGATATTACTCCAAGGATTCCAACCGGATCAAAATTTCAAACGAGGTTTTATTCAGATATTCAGGTGTTTGAATATTTCGACAATACCAATAACCGACAGTGGAGCATTTCATCAGTCGGGGGCTTAACTGTTGCATCTTCTTCCTCTTTTCTAGTCGAAGAAGCCATTCGTTTTTATTCCAATGGAAATCTCGGAACCTTTCACAGCTTGATTCCTTCCCTGCCTTTGGAAGAGTCTTCTATGGGTAAACTTTTACTTTCAGGAAAAGGAGTCGCTGCTTTATTAAAAGGAATTGGTTCCAATCGTGAACTTCCTTTCATAGCGACTTTAGAAATGATCCCTGGTGCTTTAGCCTTGGAGATGAGTTTAGAAAATGAAGAGATCCAATTTAGTGGGCCGATCTATTTCGAAGAGCCGCCAGCATTCACCCCTTCTATTCAGGCAAATCTGGCTTCGATCTCAGGGATCATTCCCAATGAATCACGTGAAATCACTCAAATTAACCTTGGGAGTATTTTTGAAACTCAAAAACTCATTAATCGTGCCTTTACTCCGAGATCTACCTTAAGTGGGGAAATTCAACGAAAACTGGTCGATCGTGGCATTTTTGACAGCTTCACCGGTGAATTATATTTGGTAGAATTGGCTGATATTGGAGTAGGACCACCCAATAAAATTTTACTCGCACGGACTACAAATTCTCAAAATGCGATTTCGCTTTTTTCTGATTACCTCATTGAAAAGTCTGAAACTTCCCAAGATTTCTACCAAGGAAAAACCATTTATTTTATTTCAGAGGAGGAGTTTCCTGCACATCTTTTTGAAGGAAAATTCCAAGGTTTTACCAATACATTTTTGACTGAGCACGAGGACATCCTGATTTTTGCCAATTCTCAGCAAGCGATGAAAACCACCCTTGATGCCATTCAAAAAGGTGACACATGGGGGATTTCTGAAAATCCACCACTCGCAGCTGATTTGGTCTTGCCCACTGCTGGATTTGGGAAACTATTTCTTGTCAATCAGCTATGGGATTATTGGACCAACCAAACTAATCCGGCTTGGAGTTCTTATTTACAAAAACATGCTGCCGCTTTTAAATCATTTCAGTCGATCGAATTTAGAATCAACCAAATTCAAGGCGAGCCCATTGCTACATTAAACTTTAAATACAACGGATCGAGTCGACCAGAAATCAAAAGCGCAGAGGCGATCAGTCTGCAACCAAATAATGAAGTGATTTTCGAAAACGGATTAATTTATGGTCCGAAAGCCATCCCAAATTACCAAGACAATACCGAGGATTTGGTGATTCAGGATGATCAATACATGCTTCATTTGATCAATTCTGAAGGGCAAGAAGTTTATTCAACTCAGTTAGCTGGACCAATTATTTCGGAGGTTTACCCGATTGATTATTATAAAAATGGAAAACTTCAACTCCTTGTTGCAACCAATGAAAAAATCTATGGGATTGATCGGTTGGGGAATTCTTTGCCTGAATACCCTCTTTCGATAAAAGGGGTAGAATTTAGCCAACTCAACTTAGTCGATTACAGCAACTCTAAAGATTATCGATATTTTATTGCCTCTTCAGAAGGTGACCTCTACTTGCTGGATAAAAATGGAAACGTCCTCGAAGGTTGGGATCCAAATCCTCTCAAATCTAAAGTTATCGGAGCTCCTTCTTTTTATCGAGTACCAGGAAAAGGCGATTTTATGGTTGCTCTAACTGAGAATGGACTATTACATCTTTTTAATCGCCGTGCCGAACTTCAAACCAAATCAGGGATAAAAATAGGGGATGGATTTACCTCGAAATTACTATTCAATTCAGATCCAAAATCAGGTCTGAGCCAGCTTGTTGGGATTTCGGCTTCCGGAGAAGTGATTCAGATTAATTTCAATGGAGAAGTCACCTATAGAAATCAGCTGGTGAAAAATGATCGTGACCATGAATTTCTGGCCATCCCGAGTCAAAATGAATCCGATTTTGTATTTATCTCCAGACAGTTTAATCAAGTGTCGGTATTAGATTCAGAGGAAAAAACGCTTTTTGAAACAAGGACTTCTGCAGAAGGATTGATCTATCAATATTTCAATTTTGGTTCAAATAGAAAATTGATTGCAATTACGGATCTAGTCCAAAATTTCAGCTACCTCTATGACTTGCAAGGCAATCTACTGACTACAATGCCATTGGAAAGCTCAGGGCCAATTCAAATCACCCACCAAGCAGAAAAAAATCAATATCGAATTCGCACAATCAATGGAAAAAAATTGACCGAATTCCTTTTGGCTGAATAAGCGATTACCTTTGCCAAGCCAATTTCAGCCATTAAAAGTGAAAAACACATCCCCGATGAATACGAAGTGCCTTTACCTATTTTTTTTATTGAGCCTTGTACCTTTCGCAAGTTTCGCCCAACTCATCACAGAAAATCAAGAGCTCGATCAGCTTGATTCGAAATCAAATCTGAGCTCTCCATATCATACCACGTTGACATTTTTTTTCAACCT
>JAHEBE010000370.1 GCA_024642365.1 Algoriphagus sp. | reverse complement strand
GACTTCTTTTTCATAGCCCTCACGATATCTTACCCGTTGGATAGTTTCATCCAGATTGTAGGCTTTGCCATCAGGATGAACATCGATTAGTTTGATGGTCAGATCGGTGTCTTTCACATCAGAGGAGAGATACAGGTAAGATTCTATAAAGCCGGAGACTTCCATTCCTTCTTCGAGGACTTCTGAGGTATAGACTAGGATATCGTCCCGCATTTCCATTTCGCTTTGATCAAAAGAGCCACCCGTGACTGCGTTTCCAGTGCAACAGACATTCCCACCATAGGAAGTCACTGGATTCATCGGGTCGTACTTGAATGTGTCAGGCTGATCTTTTTTAGGCTTTTTGGCAGAAAGCGTTCCAGAACCCATCCGTGTATTTGCTTTCCCGTCCGAATCCAAATACATCGTGGTCATGACAGCTTCTGCAGGTGGCCATACGTCTGAGCTTTGCCACTCATTTGAGCCCATGGTGTAATACTGGACTTTCGGCATCTCGGACACAGTAGCGTTTGATTCGCCTTTGAGCCATTTATCAAACCAGGCTGTGATCATCTCATCATAATTCAGGCGAGCATCACCCACGCTCAGATCACCCACTTTGGTGTCCTCGGTAGCTCGGGTATAGGAGCAATGCAAGACCGGAGCGATGACTAGGTACTGGTTGTTTCGTGCCAGTTCAGAGACTGCGTTTTCACGCACGTGATTGTACAAAGCGATGTTAGGTCCTGCAGACACATCAAACCAAGACACAAACCAAAAGCTAGGTTTGTCAAAGGGCTGCTTGTCATGATACAAGCCTCCGTTAAACCACTTTGGGTCATTCGGCTTGCGAGTGATCATTTCTTCATAGATTCCTTTCGGTCCATTGGCTGCTTTGATGATGTCCTGAATAGGTAAATGGCTCAACGCTGCTTTGGAGTCAATCCGAGGATATTCCGGCGACATGTCGTAAAAGCGCTGCAATCTCAACAAGTCTTCCTGTCCAATTCCTTTTGGAAGTTTTGGAGCCATTGGATCGTGCTGAACACTGTAAAGCCAGTTTGTAAAAAGCATCTGTCCAGCTCCACCTCTATACCAATTGCCTTGCTCCCAGAAGTCACCGATTTTACCAACACCTGCACCATATCCTTGAGGAACTAAAGCTGCTAATGCTGGATGATCCAAAGAAGCTACTGCCATTTGCCACTCGGCAGTGGAGGAGCAACCCAGCGTACCTACTTTTCCATTGGACCAAGCTTGTTTGGCCATCCAGTCCACTGCATCATAACCATCCGTGAGCGGTGTGCCTAGGATATCCCATTCTCCTTCGGAAAAGTATCTTCCACGTTCATTTTGGACGACATAGGCATAGCCTTTTTTGATCCAGGAAAGGGCTGTTTCCATGGTTCTGGTGTTCATTTCACCATTCCCCCAGGTATTAAAATTGTATGGAGTTCTGCTGAAAACGATCGGATATTTCCCATCTCCTTTTGGTCGATAAATATCAGTGGCCAATCGGACTCCATCTCGCATTGGCATCATTACTTTTTGATCTACGATGGCTACTTCATGGAGCTGGTCGATCACTGACTTTTCTTGCGCAAGGGCTGAAAAGCTTAAAAAAGTGATCAGAAGAATTAGAATAAAGTTGTATTGGTTTTTCATGTATCAGAAAATTTGCTTGGATTCAAGATAAGAATATTGGTCGAGCCAGCGATTATTTTTTTCAATCAAAGCCTATTTTTTTGAGGATAGTAAAAGCTAGGCTACAAGAGTTTTAACAGGCTTTGTTGCGTATCAATAACCCTGTTATGCTTCTTTGGATGCAAAGCCTTTGCGATTATTCCTTTCGATTTCAGCCTGAAGTTCTAAATTTGCCTCCTCAAGATTAGTTATATGACTGAAAATACCTCAAACACCCTTAGCACATGGGTGGAAGTTTCTAAGAATTCAGATTTTTCGATTTACAACCTTCCTTTTGGGGTGTTTAAGAATAAAAAACTTAGCCCCAGAATCGGAATTGCGATTGGCGATAAAATTGTTGATTTAAGTATACTAGATCAAGAAGGGTTTTTCGGGAGTTTATTTTTACCGGAGGGAATCTTTTTAAATGAATTCCTAAATGACATGATTGGCTTAGGTAAAGTGCAGACTCGAAAAATTAGGGAGCGAGTTCAGCAATTGCTTTTGGCGGATAATGAGGAACTGCGGGATCATTCGATTCGAGGGAAGGTAATGGTCAATCGACGAGAGGCGGAAATGCTTTTGCCGGTAAAAATTGGTGATTACACAGACTTTTACAGCAGTATCGAGCATGCGACCAATGTAGGGAAAATGTTCAGAGACCCAGAAAATGCTTTGTTGCCGAACTGGAAACATTTGCCAGTAGGGTATCACGGTCGGGCTTCTTCGATCATCCCTTCCGGAGTTCCGATTCATAGGCCTAAAGGTCAATTTAAGGATCCGGATATGGAAGTGCCAGCATTTGGACCAAGCCGTAGATTAGATTTTGAATTGGAAATAGCCTTCATCACCGGTAAATCCACCAAACTGGGAGATTCAGTTTCTACTGCAGAGGCAGAAGATCATATTTTCGGCTTTGTACTATTCAATGACTGGTCTGCCCGAGATATTCAAGCTTGGGAATACGTGCCATTGGGGCCATTTCTGGGGAAAAGCTTTGCTTCATCGATTTCACCCTGGGTAGTCACGATCGAAGCATTAGAGCAATTCAAGACAGAAGGTCCTGTTCAGGAACCAGCTGTTTTGGACTATTTGAAATCAGAAGGGCCAGGAAATTATGATTTGAATCTGGAGGTTTTTATTCAGCCTGAAGGTGCCAAGGCTTCTAAAGTTGCGACTTCAAATTTCAAATACATGTATTGGAATGTTGCCCAGCAGCTGGCTCACCATACGGTGAATGGTTGCAATATCAATGTCGGTGATATGATGGCTTCCGGTACGATCTCGGGAAAGGATGAAAATTCTTTTGGTTCGATGCTCGAACTTTCTTGGAAAGGAACCAAGCCTATTAAGTTGGAAACAGGGG
>JAHEBE010000369.1 GCA_024642365.1 Algoriphagus sp. | reverse complement strand
TTAGCAGTTAGCAGTTAGCAGTTAGCAGTTAGCAGTTAGTTGAAACTTTGATAATTCGCATGGGGTTTAAGTAATTGTATTTTTTTGATCTCCCAGAAAATCCCCGACAATTTCCCCCTTCCCACTTGCATCAAGGGTTATTTTTTGACTACATTATAAACATTAATTTGTTTATTTAATTAACAAATTAAATGAGATACAGTAGAAATATACCTCCCTGCGGTCGGTGAAATAATTCATTCGAGTCCTATTTCGCGAAGCGTATCTCATAGAAGCTTTACGCGATAGACCACATCTTAAAAATTAACTGCGATCGAGATTTTTCTCTTCGTTCGAAATGACCAATGTTTACTAACTGCCACTCCCACTTCAGTTTCAAATACGGTACCATGTCCATCGAGGCATTGGTGGCGGAGGCGAAAGCAAAGCGGATTGACGCACTGGCACTCACAGACATCAACTGCACAGCGGGAATTTTCCCTTTTATCCGTGCAGCACAAAAAGCCGGAATTCATCCGGTTGTTGGGATTGATTTTCGAAATGGAAGTCTCCCCGCCTATGTTGGGTTGGCTCAAAATCAGGAAGGATTCTACGAACTCAATGCCCACCTCTCAGATCATTTGGTACACAAAAAGTCCTTTACACAGCGTGCACCGGCTTTTGTCCATAGTTTTATCATTTATCCTCTCCCTGAAAAATATTTTGCCCTGCGGGAAAATGAATTCATCGGTGTGCATCCACATCAGCTCAACCGACTCGTCTCCTCTCCATGGTACAGGTACAAAGACAAACTCGTCCTCCTGCAGCCAGTCAATTTCAGTTCTAAGCTTGAGTTTAACGCACATCGACTTTTGCGGAGCATCGATCTGAACACGCTTCTCAGCAAACTTCCGGTGGAAGAACAAGCCGATCCCTCCGATCGCTTCTACAGCTATGCCGACATGGTCGCTCGCTGCGAAAATCACAGCTACCTCATCGCCAATGCCCAAAAAATCCTGGAACAATGTCAGTTTTCCTTTTATTTCCAAGCCGTCAAAAACCGTCGAGACATCCTAGGCTCAGACTGGGAAGACTTTGACTACCTGCGACAGGAAACCTTCAAGGGAGCGATCAATCGCTATCCGAATCTCGGCCCAACAATCACACAGCGGATCGAAAAAGAACTTGAACTCATCCAGCAAAAGGCCTTCACTTCCTATTTTCTGATCAATTACGACATCGTGACTTTTGCACAGGAACGTAATTTCTATCACGTTGGCCGAGGCTCCGGGGCCAATAGTATCGTGGCTTATTGCCTGGGGATTACCGATGTGGATCCGATTGAGCTGGACCTGTACTTTGAGCGATTTATCAATCTGTATCGGGAAAATCCTCCAGACTTTGACATCGACTTCAGCTGGACAGATCGGGATGAAGTGACGCAGTACATTTTCAATAAATACAACCAAGGTAATCAGGAGCATGTCGCGCTGCTGGGATCCTACAGTACCTTTCAGTCCAATTCGATGGTACGCGAACTCGGGAAAGTCTTTGGCCTTCCCAAAAGCGAGATCGAATCGCTGATTCATTATGCAGGAAGACCAGATTTCGTACCAGATCAATATGGGAAGTTAATCTTGAAGTACAGCCAGGTCCTTCATGACATGCCCTCGCATCTGACGATCCATGCCTGTGGAATTCTGATTTCCCATAAGCCAATCCATTATTATACGGCTACAGAAATGCCCCCAAAGGGATTTCCGCTGGCGCACATCGACATGCATATCGCCGAGGATATTGGCTTGCACAAGTTTGATATTCTGAGTCAGCGCGGGCTGGGACATATCAAGTCCGCAATTCAGATTATTTATGAAAATCAAGGTGTCAAAGTCGATATCCGACAAGTCGAACAATTTAAAAAAGACCCGAAAATCAAAGCGCACCTGCGTGATGGGCACACGATCGGTGCGTTTTATGTCGAGTCACCAGCCATGCGTATGCTCTTGGCCAAGCTGAAGGCAGATGAATACCTGGAACTTGTAGCGGCAAGTTCGATCATACGTCCCGGTGTCGCTCGATCTGGAATGATGCGTGAATACATCCTCCGTCACGTGGATCCGGAGCGTCGCAAAATCGCTCATCCCGTCATGGCCGACATCATGCCGGAGACCTATGGCATCATGGTGTATCAAGAAGATGTGATCAAGGTTGCCCACTACTTTGCCGGTTTGAGTCTGGGAGAGGCGGACGTGCTCCGCAGAGGTATGAGTGGTAAGTCCCGCTCCAAGGATGAGTTTGATCGAGTGAAGGATCAATTTTTCGCGAATTGCAAAGCAAAAGGTCATCCTGATAAGCTGGCAGCTGAAGTCTGGTATCAGATCGAGAGCTTTGCCGGCTATTCTTTTGCGAAGGGACATTCGGCCTCCTTCGCAGTAGAGAGCTATCAAAGTTTATACCTCAAGGCTTATTTCCCGCTGGAGTTTATGGTCGGGGTGGTCAATAACTTTGGAGGGTTCTACCATACCGAGTTTTACATCCACGAGCTGCGGATGAATGGTGCTGACATCCAGGCTCCACACATCAATGAAAGTGACTACCTCACGCGGATAACGGGCAAGACTGTCTATCTGGGTTTTATTCATCTTAAATATTTGGAGAAATCCTCTGTAGAAAAACTGCTCAGTGATCGCCAAGAAAATGGGCACTATGCAGGATTGCTGGACTTCACTGCGCGAGTGGACATCAGTCTGGAACAGCTGCTGATTCTGATCCGGATTGGATGCTTTCGATTTACGGGAAAAACCAAACAAGAACTGCTCTGGGAGGCACATTTTATTCTGAACAAACGCAAAGTCATTCCCGGTCCTACGGATTTATTCAAAGGTAATAGTGGGTTCAACTTTCGACAGCCCACGGTACCACAACTGGAAGAAATCGACATCCGGCAGGAGATCGTCGATCAGATCGACATCTTGGAGTTTCCACTGGATTCGCCTTTCCACCTAGTCAAAGATCAAAGCGTCCAAGGCATCCGGGCTCAGGATATGAAAA
>JAHEBE010000069.1 GCA_024642365.1 Algoriphagus sp. | reverse complement strand
GAAGGATTGTTAGCAGGTAAATACGATGTTATGGCTGGCTTGATCAATCATAAAGTCGTATTCACTCCAATTAAAAAAGCAATTGTGGATGACAAATCTGTAGATGAGGATGATTTTAGAATTGCAAAAATCTTATCAACTTAAAAAATCTTAAAGTTTTTAGATAAAAAAGTCCAAGCCATAAGGCTTGGACTTTTTTGTTTTACTTTCATTTAATATTTATTTAATCCTATAAATCCATTTTATGAAAGCTAATTTTTTACTAAGTCTCTTTATTATTCTGTCCTGCGATCTACTTGCCCAATCTCCTCAAACCTATTTGAATTCAAGAGGGGAAAAACATTTAGCTGGTGAGTTTGATCTTGAAATCCTAAAAACCGATACTACTTATCGTGGTTGGTATGCGGAAAATGAAGTTTCCTTTCAGCTTTCAGGTAAAAACACCAGTTGGAAAAATAGTTTTGAAAATACGGAAGTGGAAATATTTCTTGGAACTTGGTGTGGAGATAGTAAACGATGGGTTCCCCAGTTTGTAAAACTTTGGAATGATCTAGGTTTGGATGAGGACCAACTTAAATTCACTGCGCTTTATGATGGCGAGGAGCTATACAAACAAGGTCCAAATGGAGAAGAAAAAGGAAATTTAATTCACCGAGTCCCAACTTTTATTTTCAAAAATGAAGGAAAGGAATATGCACGAATAGTTGAATATCCAGTAAATGATCTTGAAACTGACCTTGCGCAAATCGGTCTCGGCTATCCTTCTGAACCAAATTATAGAGCAGCAACATATCTGCTGGAATTATTTGAAGCGGAGCCACTGGACTCAATTTATAAAAATGTCCAATCCCATTTCATGGACGTTTATCGATTGGTAGGAAAGGAAAGGGAACTGAATACACTTGGCAATGTTTTTTTGTACTCCAATCGAATTGCTGAAGCATTATTGACATTTGAAATCAATGCCGCAATTTTTGCCTATTCTCCGGGAATTCTAAATAGCTATGGAGAAGCCTTGGTAAAAAATGAACAAAAAGACCGAGCCATGGGGATTTTTAAACGCGTCTTAACATTGGATCCAGAAAACGAATTCGCAAAAAAACAGATTGAAAATCTAGAAATCGTTTCCAACTAAAGGCCCTGAAAACAAACAAAGCCTGATATGATCAGGCTTTGTTTGTTTTCATCCTTATTTCGAAAGTACAATACTTGAATTTTTCCCAAGTTTTACTTTTCCCTCCGCATGGGCGGAAGTTCCTAATGCAAAAAGTTTAACATCGAATTCCTCAGGCACATTTACTAAAACTTCTTCTGCACCCAGATTATGAATCACAAAAATCTGTTGATTTTCAGTTGTTCGGCTATACGCCATCACAGTTTTAGGATATTCTTCTATTGGCAATTCCAAGTTACCAATTGCTAAAGCTGGATTTGAATTACGTAAAGCAATCAGGTTTTTATAATGATTGAAATAGCTGTTCGGGTCTTTCTTTTGAATTTCCAAAGGCGTAACAGTAGCATCAGTGGTATAAACTGGATCGATCCAACTTGTCCTGCCTGTGTCTTTGTCTTTTGTGGTCCAAAGGAACGGCTCTCTAATATTCTCATCCGGTTTCAGACCTAGCATCCCTATTTCTTCTCCGTAATACAAATAAGGAGCACCAGGCATAGTCATAAGGATGGCGCTGGCTTGTTTGTACCGATCTGGATCCGAACCAAGCTCATTTAATAGTCTAGGTTGGTCATGATTAGATGAGATTGTCGCATCAATAAAATTCGGGGTGATGCCTTGATAGAAATCAAGAATTTCTTTTTGCTTTTTTGCGAGGAGCATTCCATCCTCAGTATTCAATGCTTCAAGTAAGGTATAATGAAAGTCAAAATTGAATAAGGCTGGAAGCCCTGGAAGAAATGGAGCTACAATTTCTTTTTTATCATATACCTCTCCCACTAAGTAAACATCCGGCTTAATCGCTTCCATTTTACTTCTAAATTCTTTCCAAAATGCGTGATTATCTAATGGTCTATCATCTGGAAAAATATGCTTTGCCGCATCTAAACGAAATCCATCTACTCCGATTTCCTCCAACCAAAATTTGCCAATCGAATAGATTTCCTCCCGTAGTTTGGGATTGTCATAATTCAGATCAGGCATTCCGCCAATAAAAAACCCATAGTAAAAATCTTCTCCTACTCCTGGATCATGCCATTGTCGAATATTATCACTGTCCAAAGTGATCACCTTCTTATTGATTGAAGCCTCAATGGTGTCCTTTTGTGCCCAAACATAATAATCTCTGTAAGGATTATCCCTTCCTTTCCGAGCCTCCTCAAACCAAGGATGTCCGCTTCCGCTATGATTGATGATAAGATCAATTACAATTTTGATATCCCTTTTATGTGCTTCAGCTAATAGATTTTTAAAATCTTCCATCGTCCCATAGTCAGGATGAATAGCACGATAATCTGTCACATCGTATTTATGGTAACTTGGAGAAGGCATGATTGGCATAAACCAAATCGCATTTGCCCCGAGTTCTTTCACGTAATCCAACTTTTCAGTCACCCCATTCAAATCTCCGATTCCATCACCATCAGAGTCATTGAAAGATTGAACAAAGATCTCATAAGTCACTCCAGCCTGAGGCCAATAATTTTTCACTTCTTGACTTTCTCCGGAGGTACAAGCCACGGATAAAGCTAATCCTGCCATAAGGGTTAATTGGGTTTTCTTCATAGGGGTATAAATAAAAAGAGAAAGTCACGTTTTGAGCGACTTCCTCTTTTAGTAATTTTTTACTAATTAATTTCGATTAACTGCATTCAGCATATCAAATGCTTGCTCCAATCGCTTCACAAAATTCTCTTCTCCTTTGCGAAGCCAGTTTCTTGGATCATAATACTTTTTATTTGGGCTATCAGCTCCATCTGGGTTCCCTAGTTGGGTCTGAAGATATCCCTCATTCTTTTTGTAATTCATCAAGATGCCTTCCCAGAATGCCCATTGCATATCTGTATCTATATTCATTTTGATAGATCCGTAGCTATTCGCTTCTCTGATTTCTTCGACGGTAGATCCAGAACCTCCGTGGAACACAAAATTTAACGGCTTGCCAGTAGTGCCATATTTTTTATTGATGAAATCCTGCGAGTTCTTCAGAATTACAGGCTTCAAAGACACGTTACCCGGCTTATAAACACCATGTACATTCCCAAATGCTGCTGCTACAGTGAATAATTCGCCAATCTGCTTTAGGTGCTCATAAGCATAAGCCACTTCTTCAGGCTGAGTATATAATTTAGAGGAATCTACGTCTGAGTTATCCACTCCATCTTCCTCACCGCCAGTCACACCAAGTTCGATTTCGATCGCCATATCCAATTTCACAAACTCCTTAAAGTAGTCACATGAAATTTCTACGTTTTCCTCCAATGGCTCTTCGGATAGATCAAGCATGTGAGAACTATATAATGGTCTCTTATGGGCCGCATAGTATGCCTTTCCAGCTTCTAATAAGCCATCAATCCATGGCAAAAGTTTTTTGGCAGCGTGATCGGTATGAAGAATTACAGGCACTCCATAAGCTTCTGCCATTAGATGAACGTGATGAGCTCCTGAGATGCCACCTGCGATACTTGCCTGCTGCTTATCGTTTGCCAAGGATTTTCCAGCAAAAAACTGAGCTCCTCCATTTGAAAATTGGATGATTACTGGAGAATTCACCTTTTTGGCAGTTTCCAATACTGCATTTACAGAATTGGTATTAATGACATTGACTGCCGGCATCGCAAATTCATTCTCTTTTGCATATGCATAAAGGTCTTTTAGCTCTTCGCCGTATTTTACTCCTGGTTTAAATTTCATGTGATTTAGGTTTGATTATCTTTTAATAAAGCGCTTTACCAGCACGTTTTTAGTATCGTATGCTTCAAAGATATAAATCCCTGCCTTAATATTCCTTACATCCAATTCTAATTTCTGATCACCGGAAGCAATTTCCCCCTCCAAGAGGGACCTACCGGTCATATCAATTATTCGAAATGAGGAACCCGACATTTCTTTTGGAAGCTCTACTGCAAGCCAGTCGGTTGTTGGGACTGGATAAAGTTTAAACACCCCTTCAGGAATAATTTCAGTTGGAATTTCAGTTACAAAATCTTCCTGAAGAATCCCTGAATTAGGAGTCGCAAGTTTCTTGTCTGTAAATAGGTAGAATTCACTTGGTCTCAGGTTGAAAACCACGGTGGTTGAAGTAATATTAATTTCCTCTCCGGTAAAGTAATTATACCATTTCCCCGTTTTTGGAAAACTCAGGGATACATTACTCGCTGTCGACAACCCAAAATTTCCATGCATGACTACATTCATTGCAGCACTTTCTAGTAAAATTGACTTCACCGAACCACCTAGACTTAGGGTCGTTTTACTTGGTTTGGTAAATACTGGGTTTTCCTTTTTCAACTTGATCATTTCTTGATAAAGTTGAAATAATCGCTTTCTATCAGGATTGTCAAGATAGTTCCACTTGGTAGGTTTGATGGCTAAACGATCATTATTAAGCTCGACATCATAGCCAAACTCACCGAATTGCCAGATCATTTTTGGTCCAGGAATCCCAAAATAGAATGCCGTAAGCAATTGATTTCGATTAACAGCATTCTCCAAAACTTTCAAATTAATCGGTGAGGTAGCTCCAAAATTTAACGATTCCCACATTACGCGCTCCTCATCATGCGATTCTTGATATGCTATCAGATTTGGATCCTTCCATCCACGAGTTCCAAAATATGCCCAGTTGAAATCCTTGTTTTGACCTTTTGCCATCTCTCGAAAATCTCCATTCATATTTCCCCAAAACATCAAGCCATAATCCGCTAATTCTTTCTCCTCTTCATTTGCTGCCAAATGCTCTAAAATCACATATGCAGATGGATGATTGGCTTTGATTCGATCATAGATATGCTTCCAAATTTTAATTCGAGACGCATCATACTGGGACCAAGTAGTCACATTATCACCACTATTGACTTGAGTAAATCCTTTGGACAAATCGAACCGAAAACCATCCACCTTATATTCAGTCAACCAATAATTATTTACTGAATCTACAAATGCCTGCGTGTATTTACTTTCATGATTAAAATCGTAACCAACGTTAAAGGGATGTTTGGCAACTTGATTAAACCATGGATTCTCAGGAGTTGGTGCACCATAATCACCCTCATTATAGAGTCTGACCATTGGATTTTGACCAAAAGCATGATTTAAAACCATGTCCATAATCACTGCGATCCCTTTGCCGTGAGCTTCATCGATCAAGCGTTTCAAATCATTTTTACTGCCATAATATTTATCAGGTGCAAAAAAGAACGAAGGATTATATCCCCAAGACAGGTTTCCTTCAAATTCACCGACCGGCATTAATTCTATCGCATTTACACCCAAACTTTTCAAGTAATCAAGTCGCTCAATAACAGCAGTATAATTTCTTCGATCGTCAAAATCACGCACCAATAATTCATAAACGACCAAATCTTCCTGTTTTGGTTTCACGAATCCAGTGTTTTTCCAAGCATATTTTTCTTGGCCAGTTTGCAAATAGCTAGCTTGAAATGAGGTCAAGCCAGTGGGATATGGGAGCAAACCAGGATAGCGATTTTGGGAAATAATCTCCTGATCGGAATTAGGGTCGGAAATTTTATCAGCATAAGGATCACCTATTCGGATCATACCATCGACGAGGTATTGAAAAATGTATTCTTTCTTTGGAATAAGATTTGAAATTTTAAGCCAAAAAATCTCTCCATCCGGAGTCCGGTTCATTTGATAACTAGGAGATTTTTCCCAGTTATTGAAATCGCCGATGACTTGTACCAATTTTTTCTTCGGAGCATTTAATGCTAGGATCACTTCTGTATCTGAGAGGTAATTGATTCCAAGTTTTACTCCTGCTGGCAAAGGCGCAATGGTCGAAGGTGCAAAAACCTCTATATCTACCGTTTCAGTGTCAGATGTTGATCCAGCTGTTGCTTTGGCTACCATCTTAAAATTTCCGGCAGCGCTTGGCATATAGGTATATGCTAGGGATTGAACCCCTGATTCCTTCTTCACTTCTTGCCCATCCAACTCAAAAGAAATGGTAGCAGGAATAGAACTTTCAGCTTTGAATTCGTAGCTCTCTCCTACTTCTAATGAAATGGAAGATGAATTTGGGGAGGTAAATGTGACTTGGAATCCCTGGGAAAGATTCACAAAAATATCTCCATTTGTTGCGCTCTTTCCTTCTTTCGAACCATCACCATTTCTAAAAACCATCCCTAATCGGTAAATGGTTAAGCCATTTGGGTTTGTAAAAAAGCTATTTGGGGTCAGTTCATAAGTATACAAATTAGCTTGGCCGGTTACTTTGGTCATTTTTGCTTTAGGCTCAGTAGTGCCCCACGTAAAAGGAACAATAGACCAAGTAGTTGAAGTCGCTGATTCGGTCACAGCCCCGATGTGGATATAGACATCGCAATTGCAATCTTTCAAACCGGTTGTTCCCTTTGTTGCATCATAGGTGATGATGACTTTTTCAGCTGCATTTGGTGATGTTGGAGCCGTTGTCACCTGACTCAAACCAGTGCTAGCTAAAGCAAACGCGAAAATTATGACAAAGAAAAATTTCAATTTTTTCATAGGGTTAATTTTGGGAATTAGCTTTTCAAAAACCATTCATTGTTACGTATATGAAAGTTCTTTGAAGATGTGCTGAATCATAGGTCTACATTCCAAGTAAAATCTTAGAATAGTTAAATTCAAAAGAAAAAAGGAAGACAATCGCCTTAGTTATTTTGAATAATGAGGAAGCTTTTACTTTTCAAATAGAATGATAAAACCTTGAAATTGAATAAACAAAAGAAAGAGACAGAATAGTGAATACCTTTTTTATGCAATCGTTTGCGTTAACGATTGCATAAAAAAGATTTTTTAAGTGGTGAGTTCTCAGATTAGAAAAATGAAAAAATCTAAGTTGGATTATCAAATTGCAATTCACAGGTTTTGGCATTAATTTGCCTTAATGCCTTTCTAGGAATAATCTAATTTTATGAAAATCGGACAAGCAACAATCAAGGACATTGCTAAGGAATTAAACGTGTCTTCATCCACTGTATCAAGGGCACTTAAAGATTACCCAGGTATTAGCGATGAGACCAAACGAAAGGTCAAAGAAGTTGCCGACAAATTAAATTACCGACCAAATGCGATTGCTCTTTCTTTACGAAAAAGCAGATCATTTACCATTGGAGTGATTATTCCCGAAGTCGTTCATTTCTTTTTCTCAACAGTCATCAGTGGAATTGAGGAGGTCGCTTCATCCAGAGGATATAATGTGATCTTAACGCAAACGAATGAAAGTTTAGCTCGGGAAAAGTCAAGTTTAGACACCATGCTTTCCAATCAAATCGATGGCTTTTTGATCAGTTTTTCAAAAGAAACGACGGACTTTGATCATTTTTCAAAACTCTTAGACTACGGCTATCCCATCGTATTTTTTGACCGAATCCCTGATATTCCAAATGCCATTAGCGTCATGATTGATGATTACCAAGGAGCATATAATGCCACTTCTCATTTGATTGAACAAGGTTATACAAGGATTGCACATTTAGCCGGTCCAAAAAATTTAAACATTAGTAAAGAGCGAGAAAGAGGATATCGGGAAGCGCTCATCAACCATGGGTTAAAAGTTTACCCTGAGTTCATTATCGAATGTCCATTTGGAACGAATGAAGAAGGATTTAAGGCTACAGAATATTTGATCAAAAAGATAAACTTAAAACCGGATGCTATTTTTGCAAACAATGACATGGCTGCAGTTGGAGCGATGCTCGCTTGTAAAGCTGAAGGATTAAAAATTCCAGAAGAAATGGGAATTGTTGGATTCAGTAATTGGCAGTTCTGTTCCATTATCGAACCAAGCCTCTCCTCTGTATCTCAGCCTGGATTTAAGATTGGAGAGAAAGCTACTTCAATGCTTTTAGACATGATTGAGAAAAAACTTGATCCGGACACAATTACAGCACCTATTGTCTTGGAAACAGAACTTCTCATCCGAAAATCCTCCGTTAGGCTTTCTAGTTGATGGAAAATTTCAAAAATTTTCTAAAATCATTGCAATCGATTGAATCGGTCTAATTTTCAAAATAGCCAACATCATCGATTTAAAAACCTTCAAAATAGCCGCTTAGGACGGGCTATGTTGATTTTTTGAATCAACAATCGTTTCTAAATTAGTCCCTTAACACTGCTGATTTTGCCTATTTATATCTATGAAACCATTTAATTCTCCTTCTTCCCAAAGCAAAAATTCCTCACGACACATTGGTATGGGATCTGTTGATTTTTGGGAAGAAATACCCAATGGCATAACTGGCACAACAGCGAAAGGGAAATTCAAATTTACTGTTTACCAAGCTGGAATGATTCGAGTTCAGGCTTCTCGATACGAGGAGTTTGAATCAAATCCTTATTCGGTAATTAAAAGCCCTGAAAACACTTTTTTTCAAGTTTTTGAATCAGATGGAATTCTAAGTTTAACTACTGAAAAAGTAACTCTAAAAGTAAATTTAGAAACTTTCAGCCTTGCCTTTTATTCGAGTTCGGGTGAGTTACTCAACGCGGATGACTCGCTCGGCACTGCCTGGATAGGTACAGAAGTGACTTGCTACAAGCAGGTGCAAAAGGATGAAAAATTTATCGGTTTGGGAGAAAAAACAGGAAATCTGAATCGATTTGGGAATGCCTATACGAATTGGAATACCGACTATTTCGCTTACGGCACTGGAGATGATCCACTTTACATGAGCATTCCTTTTTATTTAGGAATTCATCAGCAAGGTGCTTACGGGATCTTTTTAGACAATACCCATAAAACAGTTTTCAATTTCGGCGCTTCTAACAATCGATTTATTTACTTCAGTGCTGAGGATGGAGATCTCGATTATTATTTCTTTCATGAGGATTCTGTAGCTAAAATCATAAGTAGCTACACCGAGCTTACCGGGAAAATGGAAATGCCTCCCAAATGGGCTTTAGGATTTCAACAATGCAGATACTCCTATTATCCAGACAAAGAAGTGACCACCTTGGCAAATACTTTCCGGGATAAGGATATGCCTGCTGATGTGATTTACTTGGACATTCACCACATGGAGGCCTACAAGGTTTTTACCTTCGACGGTGAAAAATTTCCAGATGCAAAAAGCATGATCAGTGCCTTAAAGAAAAAAGGATTTCGAGTTGTGGTGATCATGGATCCAGGAATCAAAACCCAAAAAGGGTATTTGCCCTATGAGGAAGGATTGGAAAAAGATCTTTTTGTCAAATATCCAGATGGTCAAATTTACGAAGGTCAAGTTTGGCCTGGTTGGTGTGCATTCCCTGACTTTACGAAAGAAGAAACAAGGTCTTGGTGGGGAGAAAAAATGAAATTTTATACAGATGCTGGGGTTGACGGTTTCTGGACTGACATGAACGAACCTGCCTCCTGGGGTCAATTCACTCCTAATCTAATTGAGTTTGAATTTGAAGGAAATACAACTTCCCATAGACAAGCACGGAATATCTACGGCATGCAAATGGCCCGAAGTGCTCAGGAAGGTTCACTTCTTCAAAATAAGTCCGAACGACCCTTTGTCCTTACCAGAGCAGGTTTTTCTGGAATTCAACGGTACGCCGCTGCTTGGACTGGAGATAATGTGGCATCTGAAGAACATATGATGGCCGGAATTCGCCTAGTAAATAGTTTGGGACTCAGCGGAGTTTCATTTGCTGGATATGATGTAGGGGGATTTGCAGGGGAAGCTAGCAAATCACTTTTTGCGCGATGGATGAGCATAGCTACTTTTTCCGCACTTTTTCGAGCACATTCAATGATCAATTCAAATGATGCAGAACCTTGGGCATTTGGCGAGGAAGTAGAGGAAATCTCAAGAAACTACATGAAGCTTCGGTACCGAATGCTTCCAACCATTTATTCTTCCTTTTTCCAATCAACTCAAACTGGACTTCCAATTTCAAGTAGTTTGGCTATTAATTATCCAAATGATGCCTCAATTTATCAAAGCGCATTTCAAAATCAATACTTCTTTTGTGATCGCTTTTTAATAGTTCCAGTAGAAAGCTATACTCAAATAACCAAAGCCTATCTTCCTGAAGGACAATGGTTTTATTTCTATTCAGATGATGTCTTTTCAGGAAGCAAAGTGCATTATGTAGACACGCCTTTAAACTACCTCCCAGTCTATGTCAAAGCAGGAAGTATTTTCGCGATGCAGTCTGATATTTCCCACACTTCAGAATCAAATGATGGAGTTTTGCGAATTCATCTGTATCAGGGAGCGCAAGGAAGCAGCTATCAACACTATGAAGATGACGGGATTTCTTTCGAACATAAATCCGGGAAATATCTGAAACGCGATTTCACATATGATCCAGATTCAAATCAATTAGTAGTAAGCGAATGTACCGGGAAATTCAACAGTGACTACAGCAAAATTAAAGTCTATCTTCATGGCTTCGACTCGCCTCAGGTAATGATAAATGATAGCCCTATTAAACTTGAAGTTGAAGATTATGCTTTCCTAGGAAAACTGACAGAATTTGATCCACTTCCTGAAAATGATCACCCTTTTCTAGAGATTAAAGATCTCCCCTATTTTGAATTAGATTTCAACAATAAGGCCTCTATTATCCAATTTTCTTAAAAGTCTCAAATAAAAAACCAAGCCCAAAATGACCCAAAAGAAACTTTTAAGCTTCTGGCAAATCTGGAATATGAGCTTTGGATTTCTAGGGATTCAGTTTGGATTTGCCCTTCAGGGTGGATTCATGTCCCGGATATTCCAAACACTCGGTGCAGATAAAGATGCCATTCCATTTCTATGGATAGCTGCGCCTCTTACTGGCTTACTTGTCCAGCCGATAGTTGGATATCTCAGTGATCGAACTTGGCACCCAAAATTTGGAAGAAGAAAACCATTCTTTTTCATCGGAGCTGTGCTTAGCACTATTGCGCTATTCTTTGCGCCATATTCCTCAGCACTTTGGATGGCTGCTGGATCACTTTGGATCTTGGACGCCTCAATCAATATTAGTATGGAGCCGTTTCGTGCGCTAGTTGCAGATAAATTACCTGAATCTCAGCGATCCTATGGCTTCGTAGTCCAGACTTTGGTGATTGGAATAGGAACCTGGATCGCATCAAACTTGCCTTGGCTAATGACCCAAATGGGAGTTCCAAATACAGCTGAAGCTGGTGTGGTGCCTGATTCCGTAAAGTACGCATTCGCAATTGGAGCATTCGTTTTGTTTACCTCTATCCTCTTCACCATTTTGACAACGGATGAATATCCTCCGGAGGA
>JAHEBE010000368.1 GCA_024642365.1 Algoriphagus sp. | reverse complement strand
TTCCTCTTGAGAAATTCCCACGGTAGGGGACAAACAAAAGATCAGAATCAAATCCCGCATTGAGTTGGGAAAAAGTCTGAGAAATCTCCGCTAAATGCTGATGATCAAATAGTTTATATACAGACATATTGCCTGTTCTATAACTGAAATGGGAAGTCTCCGCTAACTTTTTTCCAGCTCCAGTACTCCCGGTTATCCCGCTAATATGAACTTGATTTTTAGCCCAACCTTTCTCAATTGCGGGCAAAAGGGACAATTGTATCGCTGTTGCAAAGCATCCTGGATTAGCAATTCGCTTAGCTGTTTTGATTTTGGATTTATTTAATTCCGGAAGCCCATAAATAAATCCATTTGATTCGTTTCTAAAATCTGTAGAAAGATCAATGATTACAGTAGATGGATCAAATCTATTCTCTTCGAGAAAACTTTTGGCTTCACCATGCGGGAGACCTAGAAAAACAGCTTCAACACCTTCGGTTTGCACTTGATCTGTGAAAACTAAATCCGAATCGCCTATTAAATCAGGATGAACCTCAGCTACTTTTTTACCTTTTTGGCTATTGCTATGCACATACACCAGCTCAACCTGTGGATGATGAACCAATAGCCGAAGTAATTCCCCTCCGGTATATCCCGCCGCTCCAATAATTGCCGTTTTAATTCGCTTCATCAGAACTGTTTACTTTGTGGAAAATAGAAGTCTGATTACCCAAAATCCGAGTAAAGCCTTTCACGTCTTCCGCAGTATAGCCTTTATTCATCTCGCCATAGCTACCAAACTTATTAGACATCAGGTCATTTTCAGATTGAATTCCCAAAAGGGTAAATCGATAAGGCTGAAGCATAACACGAACAGTTCCATTTACAAAAGTTTGGGTATCTGCTAGAAAAGCCTCCAAATTTCGCATCACTGGATCTAGGTAATGCCCCTCATGAAGGTGATTACCATAAAATTCTGCCAATTGATTTTTCCAAAATAATTGCCATTTGGTCAGTGTGTGCTTTTCCAAGAGTTGATGACCCTTTATGATTATTAATGGAGCTGCGGCCTCAAATCCAACTCGACCTTTGATACCTATGATTGTATCTCCCACGTGAATATCTCTACCAATTCCATAAGGCCCCGCCAAAGCTTGAACAGCTTGAATAGCTCCTGTAGGGGAGTCGAAAGATTTGCCGTTGACAGTCTTCAATTCTCCTTGTTCGAATGTCATTGTAAGTTCTGAAGGTTCCTGAACTGTTACTTGGGTTGGCCAAGCTTCCTCAGGCAAGTAATCAGAAGAGGTTAGTGTTTCCTTACCCCCAACTGAAGTACCCCAGATTCCTTTATTTATAGAATAGGCAGCCTTTTCAAAATTCATTTCTACCCCATGTTTCTTTAAGTATTCGATTTCTTCCTGCCGGGAAAGCTTCAAATCACGAATAGGAGTAATGATCTCAATATCTGGAACAATCGTCTGAAAAATCATATCAAATCTAACTTGATCATTTCCAGCACCTGTAGAGCCATGCGCTACAGCTTTTGCACCGATGGATTTTGCATATTCTGCCAATGACTTGGCTTGAAGGATTCGCTCTGCAGAAACAGAAAGGGGATAAGTCTGATTTTTAAGTACGTTGCCAAATATTAAATACTTGATTACTTCTTTGTAATAAGTTTCAACAACATCTAAAATATGGAAAGAGGCAACGCCGAGTTTATTCGCTCTGGACTCAATCGCTTTCAATTCTTCACCTGAAAATCCACCTGTATTTACTATTACAGCATGAACTTCATATCCTAGTTCTCTTGATAGGTGCAGCGCACAAAATGTGGTATCTAAGCCACCACTATAAGCCAATACAATTTTTTTCATCTTCGTCAGGTTTACCCAAAAGGATTGGGAAATTTTTATAAAAAGAAGCTATTGATTGAGTCTTTGGACTTGGTCAATTTAAGCATCACATATTTTTTTAATCTAACCCATCGGTTAAACAGATTAATTTCTTCTTTGAAATCTTCTCGGAGTGCAAGTTCTTCAGTATGGTTTTTCTTAGCATGCGGATCAAATAACATTGCAGTACAGATACAGTTTTGCCTGTTTTTGCTCATCAAAATTTCGTAATTGACGCAACTCTGGCATCCTTTCCAAAAGGCTTCATCGTCTGTCAAATCAGAATATGAAACAGGGATATACCCTAATTCCGAGTTGATTTTCATTACCGCTGCGCCTGTCGTCAAACCGAAAATTTTGGAATCAGGATATTTTTGACGGCTGAGCTTAAAGATTTCGCGTTTGATTTTTCTCGCCAAACCAAATTTACGAAACTCAGGAGCTACGATTAAGCCTGAATTAGCCACATATTTACCATGGCCCCAAGCTTCAATGTAACAGAATCCTGCCCAAGTACCATCTTGTGTAAGCGCAATAATTGCCTTTCCTTCCTCCATTTTTGTTTCGACATACTCTGGAGTTCGCTTGGCGATTCCTGTACCTCGGGCCTTGGCAGAATTTTCCATCTCATCGGTAATTTGAGTGGAGTAGTTCTTATGAGAAGCGTTGGCAGGTAGAATTTGAAATGAAATATTATCCATGGATTAATACATGTATAAATCCGAACGAATTCGGGTGGTTAGAAAGGATTCAAGATTTAAAGGGAAAATTTTTCCGCGCAGGAAAAACTGAATTACATCGAGGGGTTAAACCCTAAAGAAAAACCTATACCTCCTTAGAGGAGCAAAAAATAAAATAGACTTGAGGGCAGAAGTTACTTCTTGAGAAGCCTGCTTTTTCAATAGATCTATTTGATTGCTTATTTTCATTCTGGCAACAAAATTCAATCCTTTGAAAAGGAATTGCAAGAAAATTTGCAAAAAAATTGATCTGCAACGCTTTTAATTATGAAATAGGTAATTAAACAGTATAAAAATCTCCTAATCTTTAAAATGGATTAGATTTTTTTGGCAAAAATTATCATATCTAAAATTCAAGAATTACCCATTACCAGACATTTCCTTTAAAGCTTTCACAAAATGATCTAAATCATTCTCGTTTGTATAAAGATTTGGTGAAATTCTACA
>JAHEBE010000367.1 GCA_024642365.1 Algoriphagus sp. | reverse complement strand
GCAAACCGCTTTTCCACGGTTCCTCCATCCCCATAGCCAATATAAAGTAGGCCAAAATCTGGATCCCCTTTTTTGGCGTTAGGATTAAAGGTAAGCTCTTGCATTCCGTGTGCCTGAGAGGCATTGTCTATTCGTAGAATTTCACGGCTCGTCCCTTTGAAAACTTTAGAACTTGGGGACTCCGCTTTCCATTCGGTCAATACCCATTGCATGAAAACTGCCAGGCTATCAGTATAGCCAAAGTCAGAAGGTTGAGTTCCTCCTGGTTCTGTATGTGAGGTGTAGAACAATCCATTTTCTTCAAAGGATGGATGGAAAGTAAAACTACCCACGCCGGTTGCCCAACCTGGCTTGCTGACCATCGCTGGTCTTTGCTGCAAAAGGTCCAAGTAGAGTTGTCCTTTTTGATCTATCAATTCATAAATCCCAATTCGCTGATCATTGATCATCAAACGACCACCGGGGATTGACTCCATTTTAGTCATTTTGGCCAAAGGAGGTGTGGTGTCAGAGGCAGGTAATTGCCCAAAAAACTCAAGAGCTACCCGAATCCCAGAATCCTGAATTTTTTCAGGGATTAAATTCGAGGTGGTGTCTCCCAAAATTTCGATAGGAAGTGTTTCAAACGTATGGAGATAGCTTAGAATGGATTCCAAATCTTGCTCAGAAAAATTCGGAAAGGCTGGCATTTCGGTCTTGTAGATTGCCAAAAGATTAACAGCTCTTTCATCGTTTGCAGCCACCAATTCCGAAGAGTTTTTAATGAACTTTCTAATCCACTCCGTTTCGACTTGCCGAGTAAGGCCACTTAAATTTGGGCCGATTGCATTTTCGTTAAAATTATGGCAGGTCGAACACTGCTGTTCAAAAATCGCTCGGCCTTTCAAAATTTGGTCAGAATCTTTGGAAATATCCGCTCCAAAGTTTTGCTTTTCCCCTGATGTACAAGCCCAAGAAAAAACCAGGCAAATCAGGGCAATGGGAAATCGTGCATTCATAGTTGCGCATTGGGGAAAGGTGGAATCCGCTGAATTTTAACTGATAATATGCAAATTCTTCTTGGGATTCTGAAGCCGTCTAAAATAATTCAGGGGATAAAACCAAAAGTGATTTTTGCCAAATTAAAAAAAGTCTTCCCGAATCGGGCTAAAAGAATCAATCAAGATTCCCGCCTCCAAGCAGACTACTCCATGTGTAGAATTAGGAGGAATGTAGAAGCCATCACCTGAAGAAAGAATCATTTTCTTTCCCTCAATTTCAACCTCGAATGATCCAGAATGGACAAAACTCGCCTGACTATGAAAATGATGGTGGAGCTCCCCGATTGCCCCTTTTTCAAAAGCTATTTTTACTAAAAGGAGTTTGTCATCGTAGCCCATGAGCTGTCTTTTGATTCCCTTTCCTACGGTTTCCCATTTGAGTTCCTTTCCTTGTTGGTACAGTTCACTGGTTGTTTTCATGGTATTCCAATTGGTTTTTAGGTCTTTAAGTACTTCTGGGTTTAGATCAATTTTACTGAAAATCGTGCAAATAATCGCTTCGCATTTTGAATTTATGGCCGATGATACGTTTTGCAACTCGTCGAAGGATTGTGTTCATTGGTCGAAAAGAATTAGCAAATCATCGTTTAATCTGTTGATTTGTATAAAAAAAGAACCACTTCACTTAACTGATTAGCAATATGCCTTTCATCAATGAGCATTCTGATGGATTCCCAAGTTTTTCAATGGATCGATATCGAATCCTTGTAGAACAAGCGCATGACATCATATTTGAGGCTGATAATTATGGGTTTTTCACTTTTGCTAATTCAAGAGCCACTGAAATTCTTGGCTTTTCAAACAGTGAATTGCTTCAAAAAAAATATACCAACTTGGTTCGCCCAGATTTTGTGGAGGAAACCATAGCTTTTTACAGGAAGCAAATCGCTGAAAGAATCAATACCACTTATTTTGAATTTCCGGTGATTTCAGCTTCTGGTAAAACGATCTGGCTGGGTCAACATGTTCAGCTTCTTTTTAGAGGGAAAGAAATCAAAGGGATCATGGCCGTGGCCAGAGTAATCACCGAAAAATACTTAGCAAATGATTCCTTAAAGCAGTCTGAGGAGAAATACCGAAATATTATTCAAAACCTTCAATTCGGTTTAATTGAAGTCGATCTGGAAGAGCGCATTACTTTTATTAACGATGCGATGTGCCATATCACCGGATATAATCGGGAAGAGCTCATCGGAAAAGTGGCCTCCAAAAAACTAACCAACGAGGAAACAAGCAAAAAAATAGAGTCGCAACATCAGCTGCGAAAAGCCAATAAATCATCTGCCTATGAGGCGGAGATCATCAAGAAGGATGGGTCCAAGATTTATGCGTTGATTTCTGGCGCTCCAACTTACGATTCAGATCAGCTATCAGGATCCATTGGGATCCACGTAGATATCACTGATCGGAAGAAAAATGAACTGGAACTGGAGCAAATTCGAAAAGATTTAGCCCGATATACACAAGGACTTGAGGAGCTTAATCAGATTACCTCTAACACCAATTTGACAACTGATCAACAACTTGAAAAAGGACTACAAGTTGTCTCAGATTATTTAAACTTACCAATAGGAGGAATAGTAGAAGCAGAGGATAATAGACTTCGTGTCATAAAGAATTTAAACTCACACCTAATTCCTGGAGAGTACCAAGAATATTTACCACTGCATCAATCCATCCCAGGCATTTCTTTTCTAGAGCAGCGGCTCATAGCGATTCCCGATGTAAGTCAATCCACCTACAAGGATTACTTGACCGTCCAGGACATGGCAATCAAGTCCGTTTTAAGTATGCCGATTGAAGTCGGAGGGAAGAAGTTCGGATCTATAATTTTTGGGGATTTTAAACCACGGGAAACAGAGTTTGCTCCTAACGATTTTGAGTTTTTTAGGCTTTTCAGCCGTTTTGTTGGATACCTGATTTCCAATAAAATGAATCAGGAAAAAATACAGCAAAAACAAGAGGCCCTAAAGACGAAAAACGCAGAGCTGGACCAGCAAAAAAAATTCCTGTCTTCGATTAATTCTTTTGT
>JAHEBE010000366.1 GCA_024642365.1 Algoriphagus sp. | reverse complement strand
AGCGTTTCCTAAACGCTAGATCTAGGTTCGATTCCTAGCAGGGCTACTTAATATTCATTATTTTGCAAACAATTTTAAGGACTTTTCACTTTTTTCTAAAAACCCACAACTCGGCATGAAAAATTCATTTCTAATTCTTCTCTTCTTACTTGCTTCCGGAACAAGCTTTGCCCAAGAGACTATAATTCTTGAAAAATCTACCAATGATGTATATACTGCCTCCACATCGGAGACAATTTTTTCCTTTGGGATTGTTGATGCTGCACCTCTAAACACAGGTACTATTCTTAGGTTCTCTCCCTTTTTTAATTTCGGACAACAACTCCACGTAGATTTCTCAGAAAATTTAGGGATGTATGTAGGCCTAGGATTAAGAAACGTCGGGATGATCAATGATCTCAATGATTCCATTAGAGTGAAGCAGCGAACCTATAATGTTGGAATTCCAGTCGCATTAAAGTTTGGGAATATGGAAGGATGGCAAGGAGCAATTGGCGCTGAAGCCGAATTTGCAGTCGCATACAAGCAAAAAGTATATGTGAATGGCGAAAAGCGAAAGTCCAGCGCTTGGTTTGATGACCGAACAAACATATTTCTCCCTTCTGTTTTTGTAGAGCTCAAAGGTAAAATGGGTAATTACGTCCGATTCAAATATTATTTAACGGATTACCTTACCTCGAATCAAAAAATTAATGTGCCTGGTGTGGAATATAATCCCACCCAAAGTCAACTCTTTTATATCTCATTTGGCTACGTGATCAAAAACAGGGATTTCAAATCCTATTAATTAAAAGGAGCATTTGCTCCTTTTTTTATGCCTGCTGAGTTTGGATTTTTCCTTTTGGTGTAATGAATTTGGTTGAAGCAAAGAGAAATTAACTCAAATATCGATACATTAAAAGACCCAAAATAACCCCATCTATGTCTGATCGAAAAAGATTGACGCTAAAAGATATTGCCAAAGAACTCGGGATCTCAGTATCTACTGCTTCTAGGGCATTAAATTCCTATCCTGGAATTTCAGATGAAACCATTAAGCTCGTAAAGGATTTTGCTGAAAAGCATAATTATGTGCCGAATACGATGGCCGTAAATTTTCGAAAAAACAAAACCATGACCATTGGGATGTTGGTGCCTGAGTTGGTTCATTATTTTTTCTCCTCCGTGATTTCGGGAGCAATCAACGAGGCCAAAAAACATAATTACAGTATTCTTGTCAGCCAGACCGACGAGCTTCTGAAAAATGAAATCATGGCGAGCCGGACTATGCTCTCCAGTAGTGTGGATGGTTTATTGATTTCTATTTCAAATCAAACTGATTCGGCAGATCATCTTTTGGAGTTTATTGAGGAGGGGAGACCAGTTGTCCAATTTGATAAAGTCAGTGATTTGATTTCCACTCCAAAAGTTATTGTCGATGATTTTCAAGGCGCTTATGATGCGGTGGAACATTTGATCCGGCAAGGCTATAAAAAGATTGCCCATATCAATGGATTGCCCTATGTCAAGAATTCTTCAGAACGGCTCCGGGGATATCAGGAAGCTTTGTCAGATCATGGAATGCAATCTTCGCCAGATTGGGTAGTTCACTGTGAAGAAATATCTGAGCAAGAGGGATTTGATTTCGCCAAACATTTAAACAGCCTTCCTAATCCCCCTGATGCCTTATTTTGCATCACTGATTTAGTAGCAATGGGTGCAATGAAATTTTATAAACAGTCCAAAATCAAGATTCCTAATCAAATTGGATTAGTTGGATTTAGTAATTGGGACATGTCCAATTTTGCCTCACCAGCCCTAAGTTCGGTGGATCAACATGCCTTCCAAATCGGGGAAAAAGCCGTTGGACTTTTGATCGAAGCCATCAAATCAAACCAAGTTGGAATTGATGATGTGCATGTGATTAAGACTAGTTTGGTGGTTAGAGAGTCTTCAGAAAAGCAGTAAGTGGTTTTCTAATCTGTGCTTGCCTCTAGTATGTAAAAGCCATAAGGAGGTATAATGAGATATTCATTATCTGGGCCGACTGTGAATTTTTGTCCTGTCCAATGGTCGACTAATTCATCCGGACTTTTCCCCTGTTCTTTAAAAGCATACCAGGTTAAGAATGCAGTTTCATTGCCAAAGTTGAAAATGCAATACAACTTTTGGTTTCCAAATGCCCTCAGGAATCCAGCAACGTGGATATTGTGTGGTGCTAACCAAGTGAGATTTTTTTGATCGCTGACCACTGGAAGTTTCTTTCGAATCTCTATCAACTTTTGAGTTCCTTTAAATATTCTTGACTCTGACGAATTCCCTTTCTTGATTTTGGCATTTTTTTTCCAATCAATTATAGGTCGATGCATCCATCGATTGTCATAGCTTTTTCCAGGATCTTGTAGGTAGCTATAGTCATTGGTATAGCCTAATTCATCCCCATAATAAATCATTGGAAGTCCCCCTAGAAAGAATGAATGGGCTTGCATCAGGAGAATTTTTTGGATTGACAGATCGATTTCTGCTGAGTCTGAGTTTTCCTCCGCTTTTTCTAAACCACAAAGTGAAGCAAGGGAACCGGAAATTCGAGCATCCCCTGTTTTTGGATTGGAGGAAAATAGTGCCCCTTTTGCCGGACTTCCCGGATAATTTCCAGCGTAATAATCTTTCAAAAATTGGCGGTGCAAATAAGGGTCTTTGCCTACCTGACTTATTTTTGCATCCTCATAGCCGAGCCCAATATCATCATGGCATCGTGTATAAGTGATCCAAGAAGTTCCAAAAGGCTTTTGAAGAATATCATGTTGTGCTGCTAACATAACCCGCGTATCTCCTGTAGCAAGCATATCCCATTGTAAAGCCATTTGAGTAGCATTGTATGCAAAGTCGCATTCCTGTGCAGTATAATCCCCAGTTCCAAAATATTTGATGATCTCTTTTGGAGCGACTATAGCCTCACCCAACAAAGCCATGCCTGGTGCCGCCACTTTTACGCATTGTTTGATGAGCTGGAGGAGCGTGTGCGCCTGTGGCAAGTTTTGCGAAGTCGTACCATTTTGTTTCCAAATAAATGCCGGAGCATCTATTCGAAGTAGATCGA
>JAHEBE010000365.1 GCA_024642365.1 Algoriphagus sp. | reverse complement strand
TGCATGTGAAGATGCATCACAGTTGGGATTTGCTTTTGATCCAGCTTGCTAAAATCATCTTTTGGTTTAACCCTTTGGTTTATCAATTTGAGCGATCACTCCGTGAAGTGCATGAATTCCAGGCTGATCAAGGAGTCACCGAAGTTTACAGCAAAAAAGAATATTCTGGACTTTTACTTCAGCTGATTACCAAAGGTTCTGGCTTCCAATTCATGAATAATTTCAATCAATTTCAAACCAAAAAGCGGATTATCATGATGAGTAAATCTAAATCAGCCAATAAGGATAAACGGAAATTCTTCTTTGCAATACCAATGATCACCCTTTTGTTCTTAGTTTTTTCTTGTGAAATAACTCCAGAACCAGAGATTGAAGGCCCAACTCAAATGGGTAAAAAAGAGGCTCCAAATCTTAGCGGGACAAATTTAACAGCTAGGCTAACTGAAGGCGCTGATGAAATCTTTGACGTCGTCGAAGAACAACCAAACCCTCCAGGTGGATTGACTGGCTGGAGTGAATACCTAGCACAAAATGTCCAATACCCAGCACAAGCAAGAAGAATGGGGATTGAAGGTACTGTGATTGTAGCTTTTGTTATCGATACTGATGGCTCAGTTTCCAATGTTGAAATTCTTCGGGGAATAGGAGGCGGAGCTGATGAAGAATCAATCCGAGTCGTACAAAACTCTCCAAATTGGGAACCTGGAAAACAAAGAGGACGCTTAGTAAAAACAAGAATGCGACTTCCAATCCAATTCAAATTAGGAGATAAAAACAATTAATAAATCAAATCACCAACAAACTAATCCAAAACATACCATGAAAAATCAAATGTTCACCAAAACCCTTTTTGCTTTTATTTTCACATTAAGCCTTGTCTTTTTTGCTACAGAATCAACCGCTCAAACGACAGTGGAAAAACAAGTCGATGAAATGCCTGTCCCTCCTGGAGGAATGCAAGGATTCACCAAATACATGATTGAAAATTTGAAATATCCAGCAGCTGCAAAGGAGCAGAAAATTGAAGGCATGGTGATGGTCACTTTTGTAGTAAAGGCAGATGGATCTGTAAGTGATCCTAAAATCCTCAGAGGAATTGGCGCGGGTTGTGATGAAGAAGCACTTCGAGTTGTTGAGAACTCAGGGACTTGGACTGCTGGAATTAAAGATGGTAAAGCTGTCGCTACACAAATGACTTTACCCGTTCAGTTCAAGCTATAATTTGAAAACACTTTAAAAAAGCCACGGGGTCAACCTGTGGCTTTTTTTGCTTTAAAGGCAAAGCTAATTTCCAACTTAATTTTCTTCAATTTTTTTATCCACCATTTCTAGAAGTTCGATCATAGGATTAGACGTAATGATCAACGAAAGCTGATCCAACAAGAGTTTAAACTCCTGACGAAGCATCCGATCCTCTTTGCCATAGTCCCAAATTGGGTAAATTACCCGATGGAAAAGGGTGTCGAAACTAAGTTCATTCCGATACAAAAAATAAGATTTTCCTTCCCGATTCAAGACTTCTGGCGGGAAATGATTTGCCCGATATCCCAATAAATCAATCAATGCACGGAAACTTAAGATCGCGGTACCAGGATCATTAATCCCTGGACTGAGAGCCTTCATGGCTATTTCTGAAAGTTGTCTAAAGCCATACTCGTAATTACGTGTGACCAATTCTTGCTGACTAAGGGTGATTCCCTGCAAGGCTTCTTCAATTTGTTCTTCTGTTAAATGCTTGCTGCATTTAAGAATTGGTTGTCCACGCAAAATGAAGGTGCCCATAGGATAAATAGCGGCAAGACTGCATTCATTTTCTTCACAAAAATCCATGATTTCTTTGGTATCAAAACCTTCAAAAATCCCTGATCTGGATGCTCTGACCATGAAAATTGCTGCAAAAGCTTTTTGAGTTTTGACTTCTTCAGTTCCAATGCAGAAATCTTTCATGCCGTGAAAGGTTGCTGATTTGATCCGATCAATAATCACATCGTATTTGACTGATTGAGTGATAAAGTGCAGGAAATAAATGAATAAGAAAATATCAAAAACAGTGATTGCAGTTAATGTAAAGATGCTTAGAGAAGGGATTTGAAAAGAAGCACCCGTATCGCGAATCGTGCTAAACATGAAAAAGGTGTAGATGATAGTACCGATATAAACCCCTAAAACAATTTGCTGAAATCTGTTCCCGATCAATTTATCCAAGATTCGGTTGCTCATTTGTGATGCTGCTTGATTGAGGACAATCATCACCATGGAAAAGCTAAAAACAGTCAATGAAATCACTCCGCCAGCTATAGTTGCAAGGATAGTTCGGGCTGTGGATGGATCTTTTATAGTCAGCCAAGGTAAGTCTGTCTTGAGTTGTTGACCTGCTTCAGATAAATCAAATAGGAAAAGGAAAGTAGCTAATACCAAAAAGGATATGCTAAGTATTCCTGGTAAAAAAGCGATGCTCGAAACAATTAGCTGGTACTTGGCAATCAGCCATAGTCGTATTTTGTCCATAGGTTTAAGTTAAGGATTGGCAATTAAAAACTCGAAAAATTGGACTGAAAATCTGATTTTAGAATTTGATTCGATAAAAATGAAATGAAGAATTAAAACCTCAGGTTTTTTCGAAGGATTACGATGGTTTAATTTTTTATCTTTCGACTCAAATCAAATGACAACATGAAAACTTCAATTAAAACTTCCTTTCTTTTTCCTTTTTTAGCCCTATTCCTTGCATTTACAATGGTATCATGCGGAAAAAGCACAGAAGAAATGCTTGTAGGAACCTGGTCTGGAACTGACTTTAATTTTGACCAAACAGAAGGACCTGACTTAGCTGCAATGATAGAAGGAGGTAAAGGACTGCATATCGATGGAAAATTGATTCTGGAAGAAACTGGAACGTATATCATTACAAGTCCAGAAGATATGATGAATGGGAAGGGGACTTGGAAGGTAAAGAAAGACCAATTAATCATGAAAGGGGAGAATGATCAAAAAGAAGTCGTTTATGATATTATTTCCATTTCAGATGATCAATTGATGACAGCCAATGAAGTAGCGATGGAAAGCCCGCTGGGAAATATTGC